>JBFHUP010000113.1:0-5994 GCA_041589975.1 Sulfurimonadaceae bacterium
CATGCCCCATGGTCTAACGGTTATGAGGCTTTAGTCTTTATCGGATGGTCAACGGTCGTGGCCGGGTTCTTGGTCTCTAGAAACTCTCCATTAACGCTAGCTGCAACATCGATGCTTGCTGGTATCACGCTTTTTGTCGCGATTTTAAGTGATTTTGATCCACAGATTACCAACTTGGTACCGGTACTTAAGTCTTATTGGTTAACGATTCATGTTTCGATGATTACATCCAGTTACGGTTTCTTGGGTCTTGCCTTTTTACTTGGTTTTATTTCTCTGTTTCTGTTTATCTCGCTTAATGAGGGTAATGCTAAAAGAATCTCACTTACGATTAAAGAGCTTAACCGTGTGGCGGAGATGGCCGTGCTTATGGGTCTGGTCCTTTTAACGGTAGGAAACTTTTTAGGTGGTGTTTGGGCTAATGAGTCTTGGGGACGTTATTGGGGTTGGGATGCCAAAGAGACCTGGGCATTGATCTCGATTCTTATTTATGCGACAGTGGCTCACTTGCGTTATATTCCAAAGCTTTATACCGAGTTTAGATACAGTGTTATTTTAGTCGTTTCATACAGTACGATTCTCATGACTTTCTTTGGCGTAAACTTTTATCTTTCAGGACTACACTCCTATGCCAAAGGGGATCCTGTTCCGATTCCGATGTGGGTCTATTATGCTATTGCAACAGTTGTTGTTTTGATAGTCTTAGCTGCATTGAAACGTAAGAAATTCATCTCTTAAGGTGTGGGCTGGGTATGTTTTGCATACCTAGCCAATTGATCGCTTTAGCTCTGTTTTATATGGGACGCTCTATAATAAACTAAACGCTTGCAGGAGCTCTTATGTTTAACAAAGTCCTACCCCTCATCTTTTTCTCTTTTGTTTTTTTTCTCTCATCTGCTGTGGCTAAAGAGGCTATTTTAACCTTAAATACCAATGGGCACACCAGTGTGATAAGGGCCATGGATACGACTCAAGACGGTAGGCATATCGTCACAGCTGGTGATGATAAGGTGATCTATGTCTGGGACGCTAAAACAGGTAAAGAGGTCCGTAGGATGGGCGGTTATGTAGGACTGGGAGCCGAAGGACAGGTTTATGCTCTGGCCCTAAGCCGTGATGAACGTTATTTGGCAGTCGGCGGGTGGCTGAGTAAAAACAGTAACGGCTATGGGGATATCCGTATCTATGATTTTCGTACAGGAAAGATCCATAAAGTCCTGCAATCACATACCAGCGTGGTTTACGATCTTGATTTTTCCGATGACGGGAAATATCTAGTCAGTGTCTCTGTAGATAAAACAGCCAAGATCTGGGATCGAAAAGATTGGAATCTGCAAGCAACCATTGCTTATCACACCGATAAGATCCACAGCGGGCGTATTTTTAACAGTTCCGATGGCTACAGAGTCGTGACGGTTTCAGATGACCATAAAACCATCCTCTCCTCATTTGATGACTACAGCGGTCGTATTCAAAAGATCTCTGAGTATACGCATGGCAGTGATATACCGGAGAATGTAGCCGTCAATAAAAAGCATATTGCCGTTGCTACGACCAAAGAGAAGATGATGATCTTTGATCACGATCTCAATTTTGTACAAGAGATGATAACAACCTACTCACCTCAAGGCCTTGATTACTCACCTAATGGTCGTTATTTAGGTGCAGGAAGCGGATCCAATACGGCTAAAGAGGTGATCGCTGTCTATGACAGTCATGATGATTACCGACTTATTAAAACTTTTCATAAGCATACCAGTACGGCATTTTCGGTCTCCTTTTTAGATAATGACACACTTGTTTCGGGCGGTGGGGATCATAAAGAGATCTACGCGTGGAATATTTTTTCAGGAAGTGTTGAACAAACCATTATCGGAGCGGGTGATGTCATTTGGAGTGTGGGTATTAAAGGCGATAAGATCGCATGGGGACATGTTTTTGATACAAGACAGGACTTTCATGAGGTTCAAAGCAGTTTTTCACACTCATTTGATCTCAAAACAATGCAGATTTCCAGAGATACCTTTGGTTTTAATCGGGCCGTGGTAAGTAAAGATGGATGGCGTATCAAATATGCTGCCGGTGGAAAATATGGCAGTAGCGATGCGGTTCTTGAAGTCTATGACGGTAGCAGACGTACTGCACGGATCGTTAAGACCTCAAGTACCGGCTACAGCCACCGTTGTTATACTTGGTATAAAGATTATGTTATTAGTGGCGGTGGAAACGGTGCTTTGATGGTTTATGACCGCTATGGGACTCTAATCGCTGATTTAGTAGGGCATAATGGTTCTGTGTGGTCAGTAGCCGTGGATGGCGACAGACTGGTAAGCGGTAGTGATGATCAGACCATTCGTTTGTGGGATCTGTCGCAATTGGGTAAGTCTAAGACCATGAAACCGATGCTCAATATCTTTGTCGCAACCAATGAAGAGTTTATCGTATGGAGTGAAAGCGGTTTTTATGATGCCAGTGTCGGTGGGGATAAATATATCGGCTATCACATCAATCAGGGACGTTATAAAGAGTCCCGATTTGTAGGCAGTGACCGTTTTTATGAGACCAATTACCGTCCTGATATTATCGCATCAATTTTGAATGTGGGTAATGAAAATGATGCGATTGCCCAATCCAGTCGTGTGAAAAAAGTTGAAAAAGTGGACGTCGTAAGCTCGTTGCCGCCGGAGGTGGTACTCATGAGCGAGGATTTTATCAAGACCGATAAAAGTCAGGTTGATGTGGAGTTTATGGTGCTTAATGGCGGAGAAAAAATTAAAGAGGTCGTGATTACACTTAACGGTCGTAAAACAAAAACACGGGCTTTAAAAAAGAAAAAACTCTCCAGAGGGGCTATTCATAAGGTCGGCATCGATCTGGAAGAGGGTGAAAATATTATCAATATTATGGCACGTAACCGCCATGCGTTAAGCTCCCCTGTGACCGTTACTGTGCATAGAAAACGTACCCATAAGAAAAACATTTATAAACCGGATCTTTATGTCATAGCAATCGGCGTAAGCGAGTATAAAAACAAAAGTTATAATCTTGGGGTAGCGGATAAAGATGCCTTGGCAATCAGCAAACTGTTTCACACCCAAAAAGGCAAAGTCTATAACAATGTAGAGATTAAAACTTTAACGAATGAGCGGGCAACCAAAGATAATATATTGGATGCTTTGGATTGGATCAATGCTCAAACGACGCAGCGTGATGTTGCTTTGATATTTATAGCCGGGCATGGGGTTAATGATGATTATGGCAAATACTATTTTCTGAATCATGAAGCCGACCTTGATAAGTTACGCCGTACCGCTTTAAAGTGGGTGGAGTTTGAAGAGACGCTTAACAATCTGCCTTCTAAAGTTATCCTTTTGGCTGATACCTGTCACAGCGGTAATATTGCAGGCAAGCGTCGTGATATGACCAGTGCCATTAAATCGATAGTCAATTCAGGTACCGGACAGGTGATTATGACAGCTACCACTGGTAACGGTTACAGCTATGAACAAAAAGATTGGGGCCATGGAGCCTTTACCAAAGCGTTGATTGAAGGTTTGGGGGATCAAAAGGCTGATTATGACGGGGATAATACCGTTAGTATCAAAGAACTTGATCTGTATGTCACTAAAAGGGTTAAAAAGCTCACCAAAGGGAAGCAAAAACCGACGACAATTATTCCAAGCAGTATTCCTGATTTCGCTGTTGTCTATCGCTAGATGGGGTTTTTGATGAAGGGCGAGACTTTGTGCCCTTAATTTACACACTCATTATAAAAATATATAATTCTGACAAGTCTCAATTTCCTTTCATAAATAAATCACTATAATGGAGTAACATTTTTTAAAGGAATTCAATGAAAAAGTTACTTCTTGCTTTATTAGCGGCTGCGATGTCGTTTATGATGACAGCATGTTCCGGAGGTCCACGCCCAGATGGTACTCCTGACAAGGTTAAAAATTACCTTATCGGTGATTATGAGAGTGTAGACTCTGTTAAGTCTAAGTTAGAAGCTCAAGGTTTTGAGATTCTTGCTACGGTTAAACCGATTAAGAAAAAAGATATTCATGTTGTCGTCTTTACAAATGATTACATCAAAAAACTTGCCAATCGTCCAATGCGTGGACTTTTAGCTCAGGTTATGCGTGTGACTGTTAACAAAGAGAAGAAGCATATCAAAATGAACAATCCGATGCTTTACTTCAAAGCCTATCTACAAGCTGAGTACAAAGCGGGTGATGAAGATCCTGTTTTAGCTTCGATTATGAAAGCGTTCCCAACACTTAAAAAGACAGATATGCAAAAAAATGCTGCCGGTGAGATGGTGGATATGAATGTAGAGCAGCTTGATTATGATAATCTAGCGGATTACCACTTTATGATCGGTATGCCTTATTATCACGATATGGAAGATCTACGATTTGATGATGATATCAACGCTCTTTTGAAGTCTTTGAAAAAAGGTGCTGCTAAGATCAAAAGTAATGCAAAAAAGAAGAAAAAAGAGAATCTATGTTACCTAATCAAACTTTCTGATAAGCGTTATGTAGCAGGTGTTCGTCTTTCTAAGCGTACAGAAAAATTTGCTCAAAAAATCGGTGATCACAACATCGGTCTTTTACCTTGGGGTATCTTAATCGAAGAGGTTGAAGATGATGGTAAAAAAACTTTTGTAGCTCGTACTTTAGGTGCGAAGTATAGAATCGCTCTTAACTACTCAAATCTAGATATGGGTGGATTTATGGGGATTATGACAGTTCCGGGTGCAATCAACTCTGAACTTGTAAAAGTTTTTAAAGCTCACTAAAACCTTCTATACAATATCACAGTTTGTGATATTGTAGCTTTCTTCATTCTTATATTTTTCTTTTTTTAGTCTCAACATACCGATCGGTTATAAATTATGTTATTATTGTTACTTATGACAGGAGCATGATGATATGGACCTAGAAGTAATTAAACAAAGAGCTAAAGCCTTCGACCATCTTTTTGATGCTGTTGTAGTAACAGATATGAATGGTATTATAATTGACTGGAACAGAGGCTCAGAAGCTCTTTATGGATATAACAAAGAGGAAGCGATTGGGCAACCGGTGAGTATACTTCATGTACCCGACGATGTCGATCATATTACAGCAGAAGTGATTGCTGCCGTTGCCAAAGATGGTTGCTGGACCGGTGAAGTTCGAATGATGCATAAAGATGGCCATATTGGTTGGATTGAATCGATGTGTGTGCCGATTTTTGATGATGATAATCAGATGATCGGGGCTTTAGGTATTAACAGAGATATTACAGATCGGGTCAAAGAACAAGAGCGGCTGAATCATCTTGCTTACCATGACCACCTTACCCAACTGCCAAATAGATACTTGCTGCTAGAACGGGTTGAACATCTTATAAGACAATCCAAACGACATCAAACACAGTTCTCATTACTCTATATTGATTTGGATGACTTTAAAGGTATCAATGACTCTGAGGGACATGCTTTTGGTGATGTGATTTTACAAGAGATGGCTGCACGTATTTTAGATTATATTCGCGAGTCAGATACCATTGCGAGAATTGGTGGCGACGAGTTTGTACTTCTGCTTGAAGATAGCTATGATGAAGAGGATGTACTGCTGTTTGTCAAGGAGTTTCGTGCTTATATGAAACAAGAGTATATTATCAATGGCAAAAGCTATAAAGTCGGATGTAGTATTGGTATTGCTCACTATCCTAAAGATGGTAAAGATATTGACAGCCTGTTACGTAAAGCTGATAAAGCAATGTATCAGGCTAAAGAGTCTCGATAGCCTAGGAGAAGTGTAGAAGATCTTTTGCTTGGATCATATCTTTATCACCGCGTCCAGAAAGATTAACGATGACCAATTTATCTTTGATCTTATCACCCATTTTTTTCAAATAGGCAATAGCATGAGCACTCTCAAAGGCAGGGATGATACCTTCTGCCTGGCTTAGCCAAACAAAGGCATCTAAAGCTTCTTGATC
>JBFHUP010000114.1:0-5918 GCA_041589975.1 Sulfurimonadaceae bacterium
TCCAGAGTCTTAAACCTCAAACTCAGTTTTAATTTAGACAGTTTCGATTTATCTACAGAGGAAGGACGAACGGCACAACAGGAGTATTTTGACTCAGGTTTAGATGAAATCAATGCTGATGTCACAAAGCTTACCAACAGTATCACAGAGTTTCGTAATATCTCAAGCAATCAGCTTAAAAGTACACGGGGAACCATTAATGAAGCCTTATATAAAAGTATCAATTTTATCCAAGATCGCTGTATCAACAACGACATTAAAGTTGAAACCAAGATAGAAGAGAACAGCAATATGATTCTGTTTTCCAACGAACTGGTCAAAGTGCTTTTAAGCATCTACAACAACAGCATTGAAGCGTTTAAAAGACGCAATATTGAACACGACAGAGTCCTTAAGATAGCCAGTAACATTGGAAGCAAATATACTCAAATAACAATAACAGACAATGCCGGGGGTATTAAAGCAGATATTCTGCCCAAAGTTTTTAATCCCTACTTCAGCACCAAAGAGAATCTCAATCTCATTGGCCTTGGCCTTTATAATGCCTCAACCATACTCAAAGAGTTTATGGATGCCTCCATCTCTATAGCTTCTCAAGCTGATCAGACCATCGTCACCATTAAAATCCCCCGCTGATCTTACAATCAATACAGATCAGAAGGGCTACTTTGTTCAAAGATTTTATCATACTCATCTTTACTCCCTGAAGGTCCGTCAGGGTTATAGCCCATACTGTCATCTTGCTGATCCAGCCCGCCATATCCCTGATTATAGCGTTGTTGCTGGTAGCGTTGCTGTTTACCCTGCTGAAACTCTTGATGTGAAATACGTCCATCACCATTGCTGTCAAAAGCAAAAAAGTGGCCTTGAAATTTACCGCGAAGTTCGCCTTGCACGATGTAGCCGTCTCCATTGTTGTCGTAATAATAAAAGGAATTTGGGTTTGTAGAACGGTATCGACTTTGATCGACATAACCTTGACGTAGAGCCCGAAATTCTTTACGGTTCAACATCCCGTCACCATTGTAGTCATAAGAGGCAAATTGCCGCTTTAACTTTAAAGACATCTCCCCTTGCACAATAAGACCATCCCGATTGCGATCATAGTGATTAAACGTAAAAAGTTTATTATTACGATATCTTTGAACTTTCCCGCCTCTTAGATTGCTAAACTCCTGACGATCAAGGCGTCCATCACCATTATGGTCATAACTTCGATAGTGACGTTTAAGTTTTTTAGACATCTCATCTTGAGATATAAACCCGTCTCGGTTACGATCATAGTGTTTAAAAAAGAGTGCACCTCTTTGCCCTGCGGCTTTACTATTTTTTTTGTAGATAATGGTTCCATCTTCAGTGTCAACCAAAAGTTGGCTCGCCGGAAGCAGTGTCAGTAAACTTGTCAGTAGCAGTGTATATCGCGTAGGATGTTTCATCATCGGCTCCTTGAATCCTTAAAGATTCAGTATAGCCAATGATTAGCATAAAAGCTATTAATCGAGTGTAATTTGTGTCCCGATCCCCGAAGAGGTAAAAAGTTCCAATAGAATCGAATGCTCAACCCGTCCATCAATGATGTGGGCTTTGGGTACGCCCCCTTCAATAGCATCCAAACAGGCATCTACTTTAGGCACCATACCACCGTGAATCACGCCCAGCTCTTTATACTGTTCGACCTCTTTTTTCGTCAAGGATGCAAAAAGATTTTTATTATCATCCAAAACACCCGGAGTATCTGTCAAAAAGACAATCTTCGTTGCACCCAAAGCAATCGCTACTTCTGATGCAGCCAAATCGGCATTGATGTTATAACCTGGATGTCCCAACGTCTCATCCGCGGCAATCGGAGCGATAACCGGAATAAAGCCTTCATAAATAAGATTGTGAATCACTTCTGCCTTCACGCTCGTAATCGTTCCCGTTAAACCCCATTTGGAAGCATCTTTAGGCTTGGCCAAGATAGCATGAGCATCTTTACCGCTCATACCGATGGCTTTGGCACCATGGGCATTGAGCATCGATACAATCTCTTTATTGATCTCGCCACTTAAAATCATTTCAACAATTCTCATCACCTCAGGCGTCGTAACACGCTGCCCATCAATAAACTCGGTATCGATCATTAAAGCATCCAGCATATCGGTAATCTTTTTACCCCCGCCATGAATAATTACAGGCTTGATACCGACAAGATAAAGCAGCAACACCGCTTCGGCAAACTTCTCTTTAAGTTCCGGTGAGCTCTGAGCCGATCCCCCATACTTAATGACAACGATCTCTTTGTTAAACTGTTTGATAAAAGGTAACGCATCTACAAGTGTATTAACTGTAGCTATATTTTTTTGCATTGGTAATTCTCTATATATTGATTAATCAGTTGTGACATTGTATCACTTATCTCTAAACTTAGCTGCATTATCGACAGATTGAGATCAAATTTTTCCATTTTGACGGCATCTTTTTGGGTAGTCACAATAGAGGTTGCCTGATACTGTTTTATAAGCTTTTCCAGCTCCTCTTGATTAAATTCATAATGATCAATAAAGGTCTCTTTACCCACCACTTCAGGCAGATAGGGATCCAGTCGCCATGGTTTGGATATAGCTGTGACTAACAGCATCTTTGATGTTGGATTGTGAAGTTTTACTTTGCGTTTAAAATCTATCTCTTCCACAAAGGTATAAACCTCTTTGCCCCACCACTTTTTTTCACGATAGGGGCCTGAGGGGATACACAACGGAAGATAAGGTTTATGCTGCGGTTCTAAAATCAGATCCAGTTTTTTGATAAAGTGCTTGGAATAACCGTCATCTAAAAAGATAAGTTTCGCTCCAAGTTCTTTAGCCTTTGTGATGCCCTCGACGCGGTCACTTGCTACAACGACGGTTGCCTGAGGTAAAGATTGGGCTAAAAGCATCGCCTCATCGCCACTCACCGCAACATCTTCTACAATGGTTCCCTTATTGGAGATCACGATCGTGCCCTTGGACTTGCGACCATATCCTCGAAGGACTACAGCGGCGTTCTCATACTGTGATGCCAAAGCAATGGTTACAGGAGTCTTACCGCTTCCGCCAATCACCAAGTTACCGATACTTATGACAGGAATACCCAGATCTTTAGGTCTGGTACACAAATAACGGACAAAAACGATACCTGTATACAGTAAAGAAAACGGAAGTAAAAGCAGACTTATAAGGTAGTCAATGCCCTTGGGAGCAAACAAATATCGCTCGCCCCAAGCCAGAAAGGACTGTATCAAGTGCGTTCTTTTGCCAACTCTTTAATAGTTTCACACACATAAGCTACATCTTCATCCGTCATAGCTTCATAAATAGGAAGTGACAATACCTGCTGATAGGTTTGCAAAGCAACAGGATAGGCATTAACACGCAGTTCATATTTAGCTTTGTAATAGGATATCAGGTGCAGCGGAATATAATGAAGTCCTGTATGAATACCTCTTTCTTCCAAATCTCTTGCAAATGAATCTCGGTTTTTATCGATCTTAATAATAAAAAGATTAAAAGCGTGATCTTGAATCACCTTAGGCATGGTAATGTGATCTACGCCATCAAGTTCTTTCATATACGTAGCTGCAATCTCCTGACAACGTGCCGTTGCACTCGTAACATTCTCCAAGGCTCCCAGACAGTAGGCAGCATCAAGCTCACTCATCGTATATTCACATCCGATATCTACGACATCATAGATATAATCAAGCTGGGACTCATTCTCCTCCTCTTGAGGCATGGCATGATACTGAAGCAGACGAGCTCTTTCGTAAATCTTTTCGTCTTCACACACCATGATACCACCATGGGCACCTTCATGCTTGAGATGCGGATTAAAAGAAAAAATGGTAATATCTGCACCGGTTGAGCCAATAGGCTGTCCCTGATACGTCGCACCCATAGCATCGGTTGCATCTTCAATCACCTGAATATCATAGGTTTTACCAATCTCATAGAGTCGATCCAGGTCGGTTGCCTGACCTGCCATATGCGTTACGATCACAGCTTTGAGTTTTCGAGAGTTGTGCTCTTTGAGATGTTTTTCCAAAGCGTCAAGATCAATATTAAAATCCTCGGCATTGATATCAATAAATACAGGCTCTGCATCAAAATGGCGAACCACTTCAGGTACGGATGGAAAAGCATTAACAGAACACAGGACTTTATCTCCGCGTTTCAGATCAATAGCACACAAAGCAAGATGCATAGCAGACGTATCTGCATTGGTCGCAATAACATAACTTGCACCCGTTACATCAGCCATAGCCTCTTCCAAAACACGCACTTTACAATCTAACTGAGCATCGTCCGTAAGAACTTCATTGACCAATTTTTTCTGTGTTTCATTGATCGTTGCTTTGTAAAACAGAATCTCTTTACTCATCTTTTCCTCTTTGTTGTTTGGTTTATTGATTTATATCTCGAGCATAATTAAAATCATGATTGATCGATCGGCTTGTCAACTTCGCAATAACAGGCGGTCGGCGTTTGAATTGATTGGCATAAATACGCTTAATCAACATATCTATCAAAGCAGGTTCTATACCTGCTGCAATCACCTCTTCTCGGGATGCTCTTTTATCCACATAAAGCTCCAAAGCAGCATCAATCTGAGCATAGGTATAACCCAGATCCGCTTCGTCACTTTGTCCTTCAAAAAGATCGGCACTGGGAGCTTTGTTGAGTATCTCATCAACCACACCCAAGTGACGTGCCAGTGCATAGACATCTGTTTTATACATATCGCCTAAAGCATTAATTGCTGAAGCCAAATCACCGCATAAAGTTCCGTAACCCAGCATCAGTTCACTTTTGTTACTGGTACCAAGCACTAAAGCACCTTCGCGAGCAGAGATATCAAACAGTACTGACATTCGCATACGAGCCGAAAAGTTCCCTTTACGAAGTGCACTCATAGAATCATCGCAATACGATGCCACTAAGTCGCCTATAAAGACCTTCTCATATCTTAAATCGAAAGCTTCACATAAGATTAATGCATCATCAACACTCTCACTTGAAGAGTATTGTGAGGGCATCATCACACATAAAAGATCCTTACCATAAGCCTTTTTAGCCAGCAAAGCCACGACCGCAGAATCAAGACCTCCGCTCAGCCCTACTACAGCTTTTTTCAGACCGGTTTTATAGAGTTCTTGCTGTAAAAACTCTACTAAATATTGGGTAACCATCTCCCATTTGTGCATGTTCACTAAACCTTATAAAAACCTTTACTTTTTACATTATACTAGCTTTTATCTCTAAAGAGCTTCTAAATTTATAAATTTGATATAATCCCACCATGAATAATTTTTTTCAAACTATAAAAGAGAAAATTAGTAACAATGAACCCCTTTTTTACAACACTTCAGGTAGTATTGAAGCGTATAAATCAGGGGTCAAACACCTCTCTTCTGCTCTCTTTTTAGGCTATGGTCACACCCACCAGGGCGTTCTTTATGTTGATCAGGATTTTACACTGGTTGACTTTAACAATCAAAAATTCACCCTTATTTTGAAGGGTTCAAAACTTACGATTACACCACTAGAGGAATAAACAATGTCACTTAAAATCATCTCATGGAATGTTAACGGTATCAGAGCTGTAGCTAAAAAAGAGGCTTTGAAATGGATCGATAACGAAGTGCCCGATATCTTATGTCTGCAAGAGACCAAAGCCCAACCGGATCAAATCCCCACGGATATGTTTGAAACCGAATATCTCAATCTGGATGTGAATTCAGCCGAAAAAAAAGGATATTCTGGAACCGCGACCTACTCTATGATGCAGCCCAACTCCTTTCATATGCGTCACGAAATCGACACCCATCTTCAAGGACGTATTATTGAACAGGATTATGATGATTTTGTACTTTTTAATGTCTATTTTCCCAATGGCCAACA
>JBFHUP010000115.1:0-5879 GCA_041589975.1 Sulfurimonadaceae bacterium
AAGTTTTTCAAAACTGGCTTCTGGAAGGTTTATTAAAGCCTCCCAATCCTCCTTAGTTCTTTGCATATAAGTCACATGGCCCTTAATAAAGCTCTCCCAGGCGTTCACAAAATTGCTTTGTGCATATGCCATCTGCTTCAGTGCTAAGCTGTGTGTTGTTTGTAAAATTTTTTGACTGTTTTGTGTCCCTTTTTTAAAAATAGATTGACCTGTGTCTATGCCGTGGGGAAGGTTAGCAAGCATATCTTTTCCATACTGTTGGGTATCTCTTTTAACTGCTTTGACAGCTTCTGACCATGCTTGACCTGCATTATCAATAGCATGTTTCTGGGCAAAGGCCAAGGCTTTGTGACTTGACGTAATAACAAACCACCCTTCATTATAAAGTGATTGATGTCCTCGCAAATTCGCCATAGTGATGGGGATGGTCTGGGCAACAGTCTGAGCCGTTTTAGGGGGTGTTGAACTGCACCCTGTCAAAAATATAAGCAGACTCAGCGTTAGCAGAAATAGTTTTTTTATCATTGACAATCCTTATGCCCCAGGATTGTAACTTAAGAGTTGTGTTATTTTGATTAAAGAGAGTTCATTATTGTTTACAATAGGATCATCTTGGCAAGCCCTAAAAAGCTTAAAAAACCTACGACATCCGTTACGGTTGTTAACAAGACTGTCGATCCTACGGCAGGATCGACATCTAAACGCTTTAAAAGCAGCGGGATAACCGCACCAAAAAAGCCTGCGGCAAAAAGATTGATAATCATAGACAAAGCAATAACACCGCCCAACATCCAGGTATGAAACCATAAAAAGGCGATTGTCCCCATAACGACCGCAAAAATAAAGCCATTAAACAACGCAATAAAAACTTCTCTTTGCAGTACTAATCGGGCATTATGGTTGTCAATCTCACCCAAAGCCATCTGACGTACAACGACCGTTAGTGTTTGTGTCCCTGCATTACCACCCATGGAAGCCACGATAGGCATTAAAATCGCCAAAGGGATGTAGGCTTGCAAGGTTTCATCAAACATGGCAATCACAATCGAAGCAATAATCGCCGTAAAAAGGTTAATCAATAACCAACTGGAACGTTTTTTTGCAACACCGAAAAACTGATCTTCGCTCTCAGCATCATCATTGACCCCGGCAAGGTTATAGACCTGTTTGGTTGCTACCTCTTCAATAACATCATAAATATCATCCGACGTAATACGCCCTATCAATTTACCCTTATAATCCACGATAGGTAATACAGCTAAATCATATTTTTCAAAGGTTAATGCAACATCTTTGATCTTTTCGACAGCCGAAGCTGAACGGGTCTCATAATCGCCGCTGGCGATGATATCATTAAAGGTGATACCAAAGTCGTAGATAATCAAATCCTCCAAGCCCATGGCACCTAAAAGCTGATTGTTATCATCGACGATAAATACTTGGTAGATGTTGGCCAATTCGCCTGAGAGTTTTTGCTCTCTTAGCCGAGAGACCGCTTCACCGATCGTCTCGTTACGGTTGGCATCAAAAAGCTCAACCTGCATAAAGGCACCAGCTTGATCATCTTCATAAGATGAAAGAATGGTAATCTCTTCTTGATCTTCTTCAGCCAATGAATCAAAAACGGCTTGAGACTTTTCCTCATCTTTTTCACTGATATCACGGTGAAGATCAGCCGCATCATCTGACTCTAGAGCTTCGACAGCCTCTTTAAGCTCTTCCGGAGAGAGATAATCAATCGCATCATCTTTGACTTTTTCAGGAAGTTCAAGAAGTACATCCCCCAAAAGATCTTTGGGAACCTGATTTAAAAACAGAAGAAATTTATCATGATCACTGTGATTGAGTTTACGCAGCAAATAAGCGATATCACTAGGGTGAAGATCAAACTGTTCTGGATCCCCTATCGTCTTTTCAAATATGCGTAACAGTTCATCAAATTCATGCTTCATGACCTATCCCCTTTTACTCTTTAGCATTCATCACCGGATTATTGGCTCCAAGATAGCAGATATTATCCGGTATCTCAATAATCTGTGGTTTACTTTGGACACGTAGGTGATATGCGATTTCACTATTAAGTTTCTCTTTTAAAATATCAAAGGCTTTTTTCCTTTTGCCTTTGAGTTGTTTGGTCGTCACTTTAAGTACACCCAACGGATTGCGAGCATGGCCATTTTTATACAGACCAAAGTGAAGATGCGGTCCCGTACTTAAACCCGTTGAGCCCACATATCCGATCACCTGATTACGTTTAACACGGCTTCCACGTCGAACTTTTGTTCTAAATGAGCGTAAATGTGCATAGAGTGTAACATAACCATCCTGATGCCTTATTTTAATCAAGTTACCGTAACCTCGCGTTTTGCCTCTAAAGATAACCCTTCCACTCGCAGCCGCATGTATCGGTGTACCCGCTCTGGCTCCAAAATCGATACCGAGATGGGCCCTGTAGCGTTTAAGTATCGGATGATAGCGTCGGCGTGCAAAATAGGAGGTAATGCGTCCTTTGGGAATGGCCCGAGCCAACATAAATCCCTCGATCTGCTTACCCTTGGCATTATAATAACGATCATCTTTATTGCGATAGATATAACGCGGTTTGCCCCAGATCTCTATCATCGCAACATCAATTTTAGGATACCCCATACGATGGCCATTGCGGTAACTTTGTCGGTAGACAATCGCCACTTTGGCCCCTTTACGCAAATCCGTTTTGAAGTTCAGGGAGTTTTTATATGCCCATACAAACTCCTGGGCCAAAAATCGGTTACGTGTATAGTGCATGATATCGTTATATGGTGAGGTTCTGAGTTCAAACATAAAAGCCTCTTTGCGTTCTTCCAAAACCAAAGGGGTGGTTGCAAATCCATAACTTTTATCTTTGCGTTGATAGATCTGAAGCTGCAACTCTTCACTGACCGGAATCAAGGCTTGAATCAGAGTACCGTTTCGATCTTTTAAAAGCTCACATCGGGTACCGGCAAAGATCTCTTCAGTAAGCTTTTGATCTTCTCGGTCAAGATTATAATACAGAGCTCTCAAGGGGAGATTGTGGTTCTCTAAAAAGTTGAGATAGGTCTCACCTTTTTTCCAAAAAAAGAGTTCCTGTTTAGCTGCATAAGCAAGAGAAAAAAAGAGAGCCAAAAAAAGAACAATTCTCAACGCATCTATCCCTGTCATTTTTATATTGAATCGTGCGATTTTATCTTAAAAACCCTTGCAAAAAATTAAGATCGCCCAATGAGATCTTTAGAGGTCACGTTAGAAAAGCTTTTTCAAGGTCATTTTAAATTGTAGTAGGTATAATTGCTCTCAATACGAATTCAGGAATTTGAATGTTAAAAAAAGTACTCTTTTTTCTGCTGACACTAAGCGTTTTGCAAGCCAATTATACTATTACTCAAGCGAATAAAAAAACCGTTATGATTGAAAAAACTTCTTGGCCGGTGGGAAGCTCAGGCATTATTATCCATCCAGTCAACAGCAAACTGCAAACCATCCTTGCCCGTGTTGAAGTGATCAACAATGAGAACCAAACAGAACTTAAAATCCTTCCGTTTGATGATCTGCATCAGGATGCTTTGCCAAAACTTGTAACCAAACCTCAAGTAGGCGATATTGTTAAAATGGGATGGCTGCACGACAGAGTGCTGCTTATCGCTCCCTCTAAAGAGATCTATGAGATGGTTCAGGCCTCTCAGCCAAACAAATCCTTTGTAGACTCTGACTTTTTTGCAGTACATCTCTCCAAGGAGGGACACCCCTCACCGCTTAAAGAAGATATACAAGCTTTTTGCCAAGCTTATGATATCGGAATCATTCAGTTTGTTGTCGGTCAAAAAATCTTTAAAGTGGATGCCAACTCCTTTAAAGTTCTCGAAAAGATTGAAGTCAATTTCCAAGAACAAACAACTCAGGTGCCGTTTTACAGCCATTTAGAAAAGATCGATGCGGATTGGTGGGGTGAAGGTAGTGATGAGATTGAACACTACGAAAGCTACTACTTAACGCTTTTAGGAGAAAAAGAATGATCGATAAAAAACATATAAAACATTTTACAAAAATCGTCGGCGAGGATAATATCTACAGCGAAAAAGCCCACCTCATTGCCTACTCTTATGATGCCACACGGTCCAAGTTTGAACCGGATGCCGTTTTGTTTCCACGCCACGAGCAAGATGTCTCAGATATTTTAAAATATTGTAACGAGCAAAAAATCGTTATCGTTCCACGAGGAGCAGGTTCAGGCTTTACAGGTGGAGCACTGCCAAGTGAAGGCGGTATTATTCTTGGTTTTGAAAAGCATATGAATAAGATTCTAGAAATCGATATGGACAATATGGTGGCTATCGTGCAACCGGGCGTTATCAATATGGATCTGCAACGTGCCGTTGAGGAAGTGGGTCTGTTTTATCCGCCAGATCCGGCAAGCCAGGATTACTCAACGATTGGCGGCAATGTTAATGAAAACGCCGGTGGTATGAGAGCGGCTAAATATGGTATCACGAAAGATTATGTTATGGCCATCCGTGCCGTACGACCTAACGGTGATATCATTAAAGCTGGTAAACGCACCATTAAAGACGTTGCCGGTTACAATATCTCAGGTATTTTAATCGCTTCAGAAGGGACACTGGCTGTTACGACTGAGATCACACTTAAACTGCTTTCCAAGCCAAAACTGACGAAAACTGCTATGGGTGTATTTGATAGCGTTTCTAATGCTATGGAAGCAGTTTATAAAACGATGGCTTCAGGTGTCACTCCCGTAGCTATGGAGTTTTTGGACAACTTAACAATCCGTGCAGTTGAGCAGACCTATAAAAAAGGTCTTCCTGTAGAGGCTGGTGCCATTTTGGTAACTGATGTCGATGGCAACCTTAATGACGACCTTGATTTCCAACTTGAACAGATCGAAAAGTGTTTTAAAGAGAATGGTTGTACCGACTTCATCAGAGCCAAGGATGACAAAGAGGCAGCCGATCTTTGGTTTGCACGACGTAATGCCTCTCAAGCGATCACAGTTTATGGCAGTAAAAAGATCAATGAAGATGTCACGGTTCCGCGTTCCGCACTGCCTGAACTGCTCGAAAGATTTTATGCTATTGCAGATAAATACAATATCAATATTCCATGTTTTGGCCATACCGGTGATGGTAATGTCCATACCAATGTTATGGTCGATGGTTCTGACCCTAAACAAGTAGAGATCGGCTATCAAGCGATCGAAGAGGTCTTTCAAGCAACAATCGACTTGGGAGGAACCCTAAGCGGTGAACACGGTATCGGGATTGCCAAAGCTCCTTATATGGGCATGGCCTTTACTGATGAAGAGATGCAGCTATTTCAAGATATCAAACTCGCCTTTGATCCGAACAATATCCTTAATCCACACAAGATGGGACTTCAATAGTGCCCTCTTGGTTTGCCAAACTTCGTCAAACCAATCTTATTAAAAGAGTAACCGACTATTTCGGTAAAAACTTCTTTACTGATGATCTGCTGTACTACGCAGCATCACTCAGTTTTTACACCATTTTTGCTCTGGTACCCATTTTACTGATCTCTATTACCATTATGGCCAATCTTCCTATCTTTGAAAGCTACTATTTAGAGATCAAACAAGAATTTTTAGCCAATATCATGCCCTCGCAAACTGACGCTTTAATGAAGTATCTCAATACCATTTTAGAAAACGGTCTTCGCGTGGGGCTCATGGGTATTTTTTATATTGTCATTACCTCTATATTCTTTTTTAACAACTATGAGTATATTGTCTCTCAGATTTTTGATAAACCCAAAAAGAGTTTTTTCAAAGCCCTCTCTACTTACTGGACAATGATGACCTTTACCACTGTACTTTTAGCTTTAATACT
>JBFHUP010000116.1:0-5833 GCA_041589975.1 Sulfurimonadaceae bacterium
ACGTGAGATCTATCGTGAGTTTATACGCGAAGCCATCTTTGACAACATCTCTGATGAGATACCTTATGAGTCGGATGTACTGATTAAGTCGATCGAAGAAGGAGATCGACTCGAACGCATCTATGCCCAGATCATCGTAGAAAAAGATTCCCAAAAAGGGATGATGATCGGGAAAAAGGGAAGTGCCATCAAACGTATCGGAACGGATGCCCGTAAAAAAATCGAAAATCTCATCCAAAAGAAGGTCTTTTTAGAGCTGGCAGTTGTCGTCAAAAAAGGATGGACTAAAGATAAAAAATCACTTCAGGAATTAGGATATAACCATTAAAAAGTTAGTTGTCACCTTACTATGTTCATTGTCATTTTTAGTGGCTAAAGATATAGCTCAACTTTACCAAACGCAGGGCATGCAAGCTGTAGAGGATTATTTAGACCAAACACTCGCCACCCAAGCTTATTGGCAAGAGCAGCTTAAAGATAAAAATCTCACTTACGGTTTGTTTAGCAGCTATGATGAGCTTCTTTTTTGCAATAAAAGAGAGGGAAATCTTACGCGTTTTTCCATCACTAAAGAGCATACTATTAAACCGCGTTACAACCTGGACACACTTATTGGAGGCGGAAAAGGCGACAAGCAGTATGAGGGCGATCTGCGTACCCCGATAGGTGTTTATAACCTCAATGGTCGTATTGACAATCCTGATCCTTTTTATGGACCTTTAGCACTTGTAACAAGCTATCCAAACAAGTATGATCTGGCACGTGATAAAAACGGTTCCGGTATCTGGATTCATGGTAAACCCCTAAAGGGGCCTAGAGATGAGTATACGAAAGGGTGTCTGGTTATTGAAAATGATGAACTGGAGAACTTGGATAAGAGCATCAACCGTTTTACAACGGCTTTGGTTATTTCACCGACAAGCTTTCCACAAACCAATAGCGATACCATAGCCTCTGTTTTAGCCAACCTCTATCAATGGAGAAACTATTGGAAAAAAAGTGAGCTTAAACCTTATTTGAGCTTTTATCATCCAGAATTTAAACGATCCAACGGCATGTCCTTTACGCAGTTTTCTATCATTAAACAAAATATATTTCACAACAAAGTTAAACGTCGCATCAACTTTTATGACATCAATATTATCCCCTACCCTAATGATGAGAATCGAACACTTTTTTATGTCAACCTACAAGAGCAGTATGACGCAGGGCGTATTCACTTTAATGGAAAAAAAGAGCTCTACCTTGAATACCGTGATAATAAAATATATATTTTAACTGAGAACTAATTGATGAAACAACTAAGCTTTTTACTTTTAACGGCACTATCTTTATGGGCCAACAACCAACCTAATTTTGAATTAACAAAACTAGGTGATCCCAAAAGCGGTTATACGCTGATGGTTTTTGGGGGCATTCACGGGAATGAGCCTGGAGGCTTTTTTGCACCAGCTGTATTGGCTCAATACTACACCATCACTAAAGGTGCATTATGGGTTATCCCCGACATCAATCAAAAAAGCATCACAAAATTTAGTCGGGGTGTTCACGGTGACATGAACCGTAAATTTGCCAAAATAAGCAAAAAAGATCCCGACTACCAAACAGTTAAGGCACTCAAAAAACTGATCAGACACAAAGATGTCGATCTGATTCTTAACCTTCATGACGGACATGGATACTACCGAATCACCTATCAGGACCAACAATTTAATCCTATGGCCTGGGGACAATCCTGCGTCATAGATCAACTCTGTATCGATGATGCCAATACGACCTTTGGTCAATTAGGAGATATTGCAGCTAAGGTAAGTAAAAAACTCAATACAGGCCTTTTAGCCAAACATCACACTTTTGGTGTCAAAAACACCAAAACGCAAAAACAGGACAAAGCAATGCAACTCTCTTTGACCTACTATGCCATTACCCATAACAAGCCAGCTTTTGCCATTGAAACCAGTAAAAATATGAAGAAAATTTCTGACAAAGTTTTTTATCAACTGCGGGCCATTGAAGCATTCATGAGTATTATGGGTATTGAGTTTAAACGTAAATTTAAATTTACCAAAAAAGAGGTACAAAAAATCGTTAAAGAGTATGGGACTTTACAAATCAATGACAACATTAAGTTCGACATCTCAAACCTTAAGCCTATTTTACGATATGTGCCAATGAAAGAGCACAACAACACCTTTAAACTTTCACACCCCTTAGCCGATATTGTCAGAAGGAAGACCCATTATGAGGTTTTTGTAGGTCACTTAAGAGTTGTTTCTCTTTTTGAACAAACGTTTCAGATGGATTGCACATTGCAAGATATCAATGTCACCATCGATGGAAAAGAGACTAAACAAAAGGTTGCATCAACCCTCATGGTTGATCATAATTTTTCAATCTCTTTACCGGATGAATACCGTGTTAACGTTATTGGATACACCAATGAACAACACAAAAATGAGAAAGGTATAACCATTGCTTACAAAGATTTGGTTCAACGCTTTGCAATCGATAGAAAGAGACGTCGGTTCAGAATCGAAATCTATCGCGGTGAGCACTTTTGTGGTATGCTTATAGTAAATTTCAGGTCTTAGGGACGAAATATGAAGAACAAACAGACGCTTTCAACTGTTATTTCGTGTGACCCATATAATGACACCTATTATACGGGCACGCCAACAAACATAGAAAGAGCTAAAAAACCCAAGTTTGCAAAGACACAATTTGCAATCTCTTCTTTGCGAACCAAATCATTTTTAACAGCCAAAGTCGAAGTCAGTAAAAACATTGATGAAGAAGATCGTGCTGATGTTATTGAAAACAAAGCGTATGAAGAACTGGGCTTAGATATTGCAACTGAATATAAAATAAGCTTCTATGAAGTACCTGAAGAGCAAGATGAAGCTAATTATGTCTTTAATGTCTTTGTTGTTGATCCCCATGACTTTAAAGAGGAATTTTCTAGTGTCATCGAAAAAATTCGCTATATTGACCATATTTATCCTGTTCCTCTACTTTTAAGAGCTCTTTACAAAAAAGAGATTATTCGGGATGAGGCGATTGACTGTTTCGTATACTTTAGTGAGAGTGATGCCTTTTTAACCCTCTATAAAGATGGCGAATTTCTTTACACCAAAGAGTTAAAGTTTACCTATGATGAACTTCACGAACTTTATTGTGAAATCCATGGAGAGCGTGTTAGCTTTGAAGAATTTTGTAGACTCTTTTGCGAAGAGGGTCTTAGAACAACGGATAATGAGTCTAAGACCTTTCTTATTAAACTCTTTAATGAAATTTTTACCCAAATTAATGATGTCATCAATTTTGCCAAGCGTGCCTATGAAATTGAAGAGGTCAGCAAACTTTATATTGGTACCTCTTTGGGTGCCATACATGGTATGGATGAGTTCGCTCAGACTGTATTAGGTATCAAAACGCTTCATTTTGATTTTGAATATGGTCTTGAAGTTAATGAGTTTTATGTTGATCAAATCCATCAACTGCTTCATCTCAATGCCCAACTTGTGGCTGATGATAGATATGATCTAAACTTTACCATTTTTAATCGTCCTCCACCGTTTATCAAGCGAGAGAGCGGTAAGCTGATTACTTTAGCTGCCGGAACACTTTTGGTATCAAGTATTTACCCAGTTTGGAACCTAAGCTATACAGCTTTTACACAACTTGAAAGTGACAGTCTCAAACAGGAACAACGACAAATTCATGCTGAAAGAGTGGGACGTGAATCCCAAATGAATGGTCAGGCAAAAATCAGAGACGATCTCAACAAAAAGATCCAAGCTGAGACCAAGCTTCTGGATGTTCAAAACAGTGTTTTAACACAAATACATGATCGTAAAGTAAAATACCCTATGAAGGCCATGATTATTGCCTCACTTACTAAAGATCTTAATAAATATCGCGTACATTTGTCCTCCTTGTCTTACCAAGATGGACAAAATGCCAAAGATGGTTTTTTTACACTAGAGATGTTGTCACACAGCGAAAAACGCATGACAGATATGATTGAAAAACTAACCAAAGAAAATCTTAAAAACTACCGCATTCATCTTGAAGAGATCGCCTATGATGATGAAGCTTCTCAATATAAATCAAGTCTTAAGGTGGAACTGAGATGAAATACTTTGATGACTTACTAGACAATATTGACCAATACTATGCCGATAAAGGAGCTAAAGACAAAGTCTACAGCTATATTATGGCCGTAGCAGGCTTAGGATTTTTAATCTATATGACGACTTATGATGTCACTGCAAAAATGTATACCAAAGCCAACAATGAAAGAACACAAATAGTTAATACGATCAAAGCTGATCGCACTTACTTAAGAAACAACACGGCCAGTGATGTTCAATTTTTGACCCAACAAAACCAATTACTGAAACAATCATTTGCCCAAACAAAAGATATGACCAAATATATCGAGTATAAAATCACGGAACTTTCACCGCTTATTTATAATGAAACCGCATGGGGGAAATTTATTGACTCCATTTCCGATACAGCTACCGAAAACCGTATTCACTTACATAATCTTAAAAATCTTTTTGTTGATAAAAAAGATACTTTTGGCCATGTATTGGACCTCGAACTTGAGTTTAGCGGCAACTTTCATGATACCTTACGATTTATCAATACCTTAGAAAAGACAGCATTAGTCGTAGATATCCATGATATGCAACTCACTGCAGAAGAAAACCTGGTAAGTAAACTCAAACTTGCTGTCTGGGGGATAAGTTATTGAAAAAACTTCTTTTAATATCCACTCTTTTTCTATCTTACCTATTAGCAATTCCCAGCAAAGAAGGAATTGATCAACTAGTAGAAGAGATCAAACCTTCCCGTGTCGGCGTGAGTCAACAATCCATTAAAGTGATTCACAATCCATTTATCATGGTAAAAACGGTTAAAGAAAAAGATGGCACACTAAAAAAAGTTTCATCAAAAACAAGACGCAGTTATGCACGTCGTTCCGGACGTGTTTACTTCAAGCTTTATGCGACACTCAATAAAAGTGCCAAAATCAACCACAAGTGGATTCCGCTTAACGGCAAGATAAACGGCTATACATTAAAAGAGGTAACCAAACAGTATGTAACCCTTCAAAAAGGGCTATCCAAGCCTGTTACCGTGTATCTAAACAAAAAAAATAAAAAAATAAGACTTCAGACTAAATAAAGGGCATATTATGAGATATATTCAAAAACTTTTTTTTCACAAACTATTAGCAACTGCATTCATGCTTATAGCCTCATCATCTGTCATGGCAGACTGTACCTATCAGCTTTTTAACCTCTCTTCCCAAAAAGGTACACGACTTTCAGAGTTTGTAGACCAGATCAGTGAAGAGTGTGGCTATACCGTTCTTATCAAGGATAAAGAAGCTGAAAAAATCATGCGTAAACGTCTGAACAAGACCAATATTCAGGATCTTATTATCACAGAGGTTTTAGATATTTTATTAAAAGAGAATAATCTTGCCTATGAACTTAATAATAGAATTCTGAAAATCTCTTATATCCTTACAAAAACCTACAACCTTGACTATATTATCTCAACGCGTTCAGGTGAAAGTAAAACCCTAGTCACCCTTGCAAGTAGTTCAGAGCAACAAGGAGGAGCTGCACAAACAGGTCCAAATACAGCGGCAGCCAGTGCCGGTGAAGCTGAGTCTGGACTCACGATTACAGCGAAAGACGAGTTCAAACTCTGGGACAATATTGAAAAAGAGATCACGGATATAACCAACAGACCTGGTGATGATTTTAATGCAACCGCACCTATCATCAATAAAGAGGCCGGTTTGGTCACAGTA
>JBFHUP010000117.1:0-5793 GCA_041589975.1 Sulfurimonadaceae bacterium
AGTGCTTTAATGCTTGCCGTTTACAACAACCATTTTGATGTGGTTCGCTCACTTATCTTTTACAAGGCCGACGTCAATCTGACAACCAAAGGGCAGCTTTCTGCACTTAAAATTGCCATCGATCAGAAAAATCGCCGTATGGAACGTTATCTTCGAGACAATGGAGCTATTATAGAACAGCTGTGACGCTTAAAATAGGCACTCTTTTTGCTAGAGATCTCTAAAAAGGGCTTTTTTGAAATTCAATCTACTTGTCATACTACTGATCTCGACCCAATTAAGTTGGGGCGAACTCTCGATAAAAGATGCCCAAGTTGACAAAATAGCCCATACACAACGTGGTTTGGCACTATTACAAAAAGATCATCTCACCCATATTTTCAGCTACACCACCTTCAAAAATGGTAGTGAGCATGGGCCTCAAAGTGCCTTAAGTTACTTCAAGAAACTCCAACTCAATGATAATCATTCCTTAGCTATGCGAACACTTAAAGATGGGAAAATAGCTTCGGAAAAACAGTTTCATTTTTTTATGGGCACCAAAGGTATCAAAGCCAAAACCGTCCACGACAATTTTATCTTTTTAGCCGCTATAACGCATAATGGGGATCTTAAAATTGCTCTGTTAGACAAACACCATAACTTGCGTCTTTCCCAAACATTTAGCCACTTGCATGCACTGCAAATCTATGATATTTTCGAGCACATTGACGGCTCATACTCTTTGGCACTCAAGATAGATAATCATACCAAACGCCTTACCCACTTTGAACGCGGTAATGGAAAACAGAGTTTATCAATCATGCGATTTTCATCGCTGCTTCATCTTGAAAAAAAACAGAACCTGGGTGACGTGACACTGCATGAAACCATAGAGGTTTTAAAGGACTCTAACGAAATTTATTACTTTTTTAATCAGAGTGCTCCGCTCGAACTCACGCTTTATGAGCATGATTTTTTTAACGATACTACGACCAAACAGAGCTTTAAACTCCCGCAAAAATGCCAACTCACAACAATCTCCACCAATGATTTCAAAACTTTTTTTATGGGTGCCAACAAAGACCTGTGGCTTAAGCTTAACAAAAAGACCCAAAAGGTCAGAGATTATGAATTAGATAAAATCCATGGTGCCACCATTCAAAGCATTCACCAACTTTCCAATAACACCATACTGGTTTCTGGAACTTTTCTCTCACCTCAAGGCGAAAAGGATATCTTTATTCATAACTATTCACCTTACCAAAGCTATCTCTGGGGAGAGACCTTTCACACTCATTTCAATGATCACACGCTGGGTCATAGCTTCCATCGTGGGAAGATCTCTCTGACGGCCTTACTTAAAGAGCGATCCGGTCATGAAAAAATTCTGCTCTTTCAAATAGACCCAAATGGTAAAACATTAAGATAAAATAGAACAACTCCGTCAATTCTTCCTCCTTATTAAAGTGGGTTTGAAAAACTATTGCTATAATAAGCAATATCGTCTATAAGGATCATCGGCTGTGAGCTTTAAACCTATTGTTGCTACCACGTCAAATATCAGCAAAACTATTTCCGATCTTGCAGGCAAATTTAAAACTACACCGGAACATATTAACTTTTCACTCATCGCTTTTACAAGCTATTATCGTAAAGCTCCCTCAATCAAATGGGTAGCTATTGACGAAAAAAGAAAAAAGCAACTTTCACAGATACAGCACCTGACCCATCCCGATATCTTTTTTAAAGAGTACTATAAGATCAAACTCTTTCCCAAAGTACTCAACCCACAATGCCGTCCTATCATGCAGCTCAAAAGCAATAGCTCTAAATCTAAGGTGCAGCTTGTCATTAGAAAAGAGTCTAAGTTCGCTTTAACTAAAGCGTGTTTGCAGGAGTATATTGAAGAGACAAAACGCCAAATGCTTCGTTCCAACTATATGTTGGGAATGTTTTGCATTAATATTGAATCGGCACTATCACCTATGGTAGCCCACTTTAAAAAACACAAAAGTTTTACCTCCGATATCAAAATCATTATATCTTCCGCTGTTGAACCTGAGACCAACAGCAGTTCGCAATTTATCGCTCACTATCTTAATAAAGCAGAAGATCAAAGAACAGCCTACGAGCAGGGTGTAGATCCTGAAGAGCTTGTTTATGAGTATAAACTGCCCGTCGCATCCCGTGGCGGCAGAAACTGCCAAGGTCTCTATTTGCAGCCTCATGGACCTGAGATTATAAGCAATGAAATGATCTACTATGATGACACTATCCGTATGGAGGTGAATGAAAAATCTCTTAAGTATTATGCTCTTAAAACAGGATATATTGATCTGCATGATCAAAAGCTTATCGTCTCCAATACCCTCAGCCTTGATGGGGCAGCCTTTAATACGACAGGTTCTATTACGGTAGGCGGTCACCGTGAAATTGATGTCAAAATCACATCTAAAAATGTTAATGAAGACGCCATTGACAAAGGGGTTGCCATTGATGTGAGTAACATTGATGTAGCAGGATCTGTTGCCGGAAATACATTACTTAAGGCTGAGAGCATCAAAATTGGAGCACAAACGCATAAAGCCTCTAAAATCGTTGCCCAAGAAGATGCCTCTGTCTATCTTCATAGAGGTGATTTAAAAGCCAAGGATGTTGAGATTGCCAAACTTGAGCATGGACTGGTTGAAGCAGATACCGTAAAGGTCAAAGAGGTCTTAGGCGGTGAGATACGGGCACGTAAAGTCGAAGCAGAGATACTGCACTCCAATGCAAGAATCTACGCATCTGAGAGTATTAAAATCGAAAAAATCAAAGGTGCCAACAACAGACTCATTATTGCTCCGGACAAAATTGCAAACCAAGAGGAAGTTTTAGCCGCACTTGAAGAAAAAGTTGAGGCACTACGCAAAGAGCTTCAAAAAGAGGAAAAAGATTACGCCATAAGAGTGAAACAGTTTGAACACAACTATGTACGTATAGATGAGTTTAAAAAACAGATCGCTAAAGCAGTACAAGTAGGTAAGCCTGCCCCTAAAGCGGCTTCTATCCGCTTTAAGAAATACACACTGGACAAACAACGACTTGAAAGTTTAGATATCGGTTTAAGTGAACGAAAAAAAGAGATTGAAGATACCTTACTGGAACTGGATAGAAATAAAAACATCATGCTTTTTGCTAAAATTCACTACGATGGCAATTGGGATGGGCATCAGGAGATCTATTACGAACACTCCGGTTCAGACAATATAGAAAAATATACACCAGAAGGGTCGATCCCAGAGATTGTTTATACTAAAATTGATTCGGAAGACTTAGTTGCAGTAAGTGGATTTAACGATTAAGTTTTTTTTGAAAGTTATCATAGAACCTAGAGGCCTTAGCCTCTAAGCGAAAAAGGTTTGCGGATTAACCACAAGAAGGAACGTTTCCTGAGTCAGAACCGTATTGGTGTAAGAAATCTTTTAAGTGTGGAGCAAGTTTTTTGAATTTCTTACCACCGAAGAATTTTTCAGCTTTACTACCCTCATGTTTTTCAATGATAAGTGTTGCATCATCTGCGAATAATTCAGTCCACTCATCTTGAGTTTGCATAGAAGCACCCTTAGTACCGTTACCATGACATTTCTTACATGTTTTTAGGTAACCTTTTTGTCCTTTTTTAATATCTGCTGACGCAGAAGTTGCCATAGCTGATACAGCTAAGATTGATAAAAGTAGTGATGTACTTTTTTTCATAATACGTTCCTTTTTGAAATAAATATTGATGTATCATACCTCTTAGACTCTAAAAAGAAGATAAAGCCCAAATGTTAACTCTCTTGGGGGTTTACCAGTTCCAAGATCTGGTTTTGAAGCTTGGAATCTTTAAGCTTTCGAACCGCTTTTTTATGCATAAGTTGAATCTGAGACTCTGTAGCATTGATTTTTTCCATCAAAGCATCGATTGGCATATCCATAAACTGAAAACATACTTTGTACTCTTTTTTAGTTAAAAAGCGTTTGACTGCTAAAAGTATCTCTGTTTGTACTGACTCCTCTATGTTACCAAACTTCACACCGTAAAGCTCTTCGATTTTGTGAATATATTTGGGATCACCCATTGAGTTCCTTTAAAATAAGTGTCAGATCTTTTTGTTCAATGATAATGTTGGCATGCTCTTTTAAGATAGGCTTGGCACAAAAGGCTACACGGGTATCAGCATGAGCAAACATACTTCTGTCATTGGCTCCATCACCAATGACTAAGGTATCTTTACGATCTACGCCTAAAAGTTTTTGTAAGCGTTGGATCATATCACCTTTGGAACTGTCAAACATCATATCACCACCTACTTTACCGGTCAGTTTGCCATCTTTTTGGTGCAAGATATTGGCAAAATCTGCGTCAAAACCTAGGATATCCTTGGCCACACCTGTCGCGGAACGAAATCCTCCACTAAAGCAAACCACCTTATACCCCTGCTCTTTTAAAGTAGCTATAGTCTCTTTGGCTCCCGGCATATAAGGAAGATTTTGACAGATAGCCTTGACCTTGCTAAATTCCAACCCTTCTAACAATGTCACACGACTAATCAAACTCTCAAAGAAGTCCAGTTTTCCATTCATGGCCAAATCCGTAATCTCTGCGACCGCTGATTCAATACCCAATTCATTAGCAAAAAAGTCGATCGTTTCACCATCCATCAGTGTCGAATCGAAGTCAAATACTGCCAGTTTCATACTATCTCCTAGGATCTTCTTTTGAAGAACACTATTATTTGGATAGAATTCTACAACAACAATCATTAAATTATACGATAGTGGAGCTAAGCCCCACTATCTACGCTTCTGGGCTAAAGCCCGATGCAGAAAAGAACTAAATTCTTTTCTGTTAGCTAAGAACTACTTTCCAGAAGCTCACGCAAGCTGTTGCTTGTTAAGCAATTAAAATATTTAAACTTAAAGAGAGACCGTGTTTGATCAACTACTAGATAAATTACAAAATGGCAGATATATCACTTTAGAGACCACGCCGGGACACATGCCGACTATCAAACCTATCATTGATAAGATATCTGAACTGGGACTTGATAAAAAAGTTGATGGCTTTTCGACAACGGACAACCCTTTAGCCAAACTCAAATATAATGCTATCTTGGGAGCACTATCATTACAAAATTCTTTTAACAAACCCGTATTAGCTACCGTAAGCATGCGTGACCGTAATAAGATCGCCTTACAATCAGATCTACTGGGAGCCAATGATCATAATGTACGTGCTTTTTTAACTCTGACAGGCGATAGTGCCAAGATCTCTGATCAACCTAACTCTAAAGGGGTCTTTGAGGGTGACTCTACCTTGATGCTTGATATTATCAAATGTTTCAATGCTGGGATCGATTATGCAGGCAAACCCTTTAAGATCAAACCGGAACCGATCTACGGCTATTCGGTAGTGAATTCTCATGCCAAAAATGACAAAACGCTACTTAAAAAGATGAGCAAAAAGATTGATCACGGAACCGTAGGCATTATCACCCAGCCTGTCTACGACTTAGATAACGCTAAAAAAATGGTAGAACTGCATGCCAAAGCCAAAGCAGACTCTCAAAACCCTAACAGTAAAAGTGAACTCATCTTAGGTATCTTTCCTATTACAAAACTCAGAACGGCACAGTTCCTAACAGCTCACGTACCAGGTATCCACGTACCAAAAATCTGGCTCGACAATATGTATGAAGCCAGCCTAGTATCTCCAGAAGAGGAGTTTAAAGTCGGTTTTGATATGAGTAAAAAGCTTTTTGAAGATATTTTGGACGAGCACCCAAA
>JBFHUP010000118.1:0-5789 GCA_041589975.1 Sulfurimonadaceae bacterium
AGAACCGCTTGTTGATGGTCAAGGTAACTTTGGTTCTATCGACGGTGATAATGCGGCAGCGATGCGTTATACAGAGTCTCGTATGACAAAGTATGCTGAAGAGATGCTACGTGACATCGATAAAGACACGGTAGATTTTAATGATAACTACGATGCGTCAGAAACTGAGCCATCAGTACTTCCTACACGTATCCCAAATTTGCTTGTTAATGGTAGTAGTGGTATTGCTGTCGGTATGGCGACAAATATCCCACCGCACAACTTAAACGAGATTGCGGATGCAGTACTGTATCTACTTAACAATAAAGATGCAGAAGTATCAGATCTGCTTGATATTGTAAGCGGACCTGATTTTCCTACTGGTGCGACGATCTTTGGTAAAAAAGGTATCATGGACGCGTACACGACTGGTCGTGGTCGTCTAAGAATCCGTGCCAAAACACATATCGAGCAGAAAAAATCTAAAGAAGTGATCGTTATTGATGAACTTCCCTATCAAGTCAATAAATCTCGTCTGATTGAAAATATCGCCGCATTGGTTCGTGATAAAGCCTTAGATGGAATTTCGGAAATCCGTGACGAGTCAGACCGTGAAGGTATCCGTGTCGTTATCGAGCTTAAACGTGATGCGATGAGTGAGATTGTTTTAAACAATCTTTATAAATCTACAAATATGCAGACAACTTTCGGGATTATCTTGCTGGCGATTGTCAATCAAGAACCAAAGATCTTTAATCTGCTTGAGATCCTAAAACAATTTATCTCTCACCGTAAGACCGTTATTATTCGTCGTACGATCTTTGACCTTGAAAAAGCGAAAGCTCGTGCTCACATCTTAGAAGGGCTCCAAAAAGCTCTGGATATTATTGATGAAATTATTAAGCTTATTCGTGCGAGTGAAAGTACTGAAGATGCTCGCAATGGTTTAGTTTCTCAATTTGACTTCTCAGAACGTCAAGCTCAAGCTATTCTTGATATGCGTCTACAAAAACTTACAGGTTTAGAGCGTGAAAAAATTGCTAATGAGTTAGCAGAACTTCATAAACTCATCGAGTACCTAGAGTCGATCTTAAGAAGTGAAGAGGTACTTCAAGGCATCATCGAAGAGGAGATGAATGAAGTCAAAGCGGAGTATGGTGCCCAGCGTCAAACTGAGATCGTTGATGATTATGATGATATTGATATCGAGGACCTTATCCCTAACGAGTCTATGGTCGTTTCTATCTCTCACAGAGGTTACATCAAACGTGTAGCACTGGCTAACTACGAAAAACAAAAACGTGGTGGTAAGGGTAAGACGGCCGTAACCTCTTATGATGATGACTATACAGAAAGCTTCTTTACTTGTATGTCTCACGATACACTTATGTTTGTGACAAACTTCGGTCAGCTTCACTGGCTTAAAGTTTATCGTATCCCTGAAGCATCGCGTACAGCTAAAGGTAAAGCGGTTGTTAACCTTATCAACCTCAAACCGGGCGAAGAGATCCGTTCGATCATACCAACGACAGATTTTGAAGAGTCTAAATCTTTAGCTTTCTTTACAAAAAATGGTATCGTAAAACGTACAAATTTAAGTGACTTCTCTAACGTCAGATCAAATGGTGTTAGAGCGATTGTTCTTGATGATGATGATACACTGGTAAAAGCGGTGATCGCAGAGCAAGATACGAAATACCTCTTTATTGTGACACGATTTGCTCAATGTATCAAGTTTGAGATTGGTAAAACAAGAGAACAGGGTCGTACGACACGTGGTGTCCGTGGTATCAAGTTCAAAAAAGAGAATGATTGCGTCGTAGATGCGAATGTGATCAGCGATGATGCACAAGAGATCCTCATGGTAAGTGAAAAAGGTACCGGTAAACGTACAACAGCTGAAGAGTACCGCTTAACCAACCGTGGTGGTTCGGGTGTAATCGCGATGAAGATGTCGGCAAAAACGGGTACGCAGGTTGTCGGATGTGTGATGGTTGATGAGACTATGGACATGATGGCACTGACAAGCGTCGGTAAGATGATCCGTACTGATATGCAAAGCATCAGAAAAGCAGGACGTAACACATCAGGTGTTAAAGTTGTTAATGTTGATGAAAAAGATAAAGTAGTCAGCATCGCTCGTTGTCCGAAAGAAGAAAAACAAGAAGAAACTGACGAAGAATAAAGTCTATTAAATAAATACTATAGTTGAGCAAAAGCCCAACTATCTACGCTAACGATGAGTTTGCTTCAGCAGCAGGCTCACGCAGTCTTGCTGCTCATTAATTACCCCAGATTAATTTTAAAGAAATGAAATACTAAGCTTAGAAAAAAGTTTGAGGACAAACTATGAAACTTTTTGTAATTTCATGGATAGTTATCAATTTTATAATATTGTTTATTGGTCTGATTTTGTATGCAAAAGGTGGTGATGGTGCTATTATTTTTACGTATATAGAATATTTAGTCAGTTTTCCAATAGGTTTTGCAGTTCAGCACTTGATGTCTATTATAAACTACCCTGTAGGTATATGGGGTGAAATTATAATTCCATGGATTCTTTTTAGTGCTTTGAACTTTATGCAATGGTTTTGGCTTTTAAAACTAACAAAGAAATAGTAAGTTAAAGTAGTTTAGGGCGGCCTCTGCCCGTGAGCCCTCTGCTGAAGCGGATCGTGCCCTGAGCGGAGCGAGGAAATGCCCTTGGGGTATCAACGTAGATAAAGGGGCTTTGCTCCTTTATCGTATCAAATGATAAAAATGTGGAACAAGCTTTGCTTTAGTCATAAACATAACAAATCCATCTAAGGAACTCTGATGAAAGCTATGACTAAGGCGTTACTCTGCTTGTCAATCGGAAGTAGTTTAATGGCTGCTCCAAAACCCCTATTGAACCCTTTTGCTGATACTATGAATACACAATCAGCACCTCAAACTTCAAGTTCGTTGCCAACACAAGATGTGCAAACTACAACTACAACGACAACTAACACTTCTGCTGGTTCCAATACCGGAAGTATGCAGGATAGTCATAGTTCTATAGCTGCTTTACCAACTATGGAAGCTGTTGGAAATATTCAACAGCCCGTTTTGACTGAATCTAGTACAACACGTTTGGTTGTTAAAGGCCAAGGTGTTGCTCCTTCATTTACACAGTCACCAGCTCAAGCTTTTGCATTGGCTAAGCGTGCGGCGATGGTAGATGCCTACAGACTGCTTGGGGAAAAGATCTCTGGTGTTAAAGTTGAAGGTCAAGACTTAATTAAAAACATGATGGTAAAACGTTCTCAAGTACGTACAGAAGTGAATGCTATGATTCGCGAAGCTACGATTATTGAGACTGAATTCAAAGATGGACTTTGTGAAGTTGAAGTTGAGTTAATCGTTTCTGGATCTCGATGGCACAAGACTTTATCTCACGCTTTTGCAGAGTAGTTTTCCTTTTACTCTGTCTAAACGGCGGAGTGCTTTTTGCAAAAGATATCTACATACTTAGCTACAAATCTCAGATAAAAAACAATCAACTGATCTATCAATCCCTTTATGCTTCCAAAGCGATGACGCCCATTACAGACATGCACAGTGTAAAAGCAAAAACTGTTTTTTTGACCAAAGAGTGCTCAAAGCCAAAGTTTTTTGAGTGTTATGAAACTGAAATATTGAATTTTTTACTGCAAGGTGATGTCCTGATCCATGGCCATGATAGCAGTGAAAAACTTAGAGCTATGACCTTTGCTGAACTTAATATCTCTCCCCAGTATCTTCAAGTAGAGTTTAATGACACCTTTGTTAAAATAACGCTTTTAAAAGGTAATTCCAAATAAACTGAATTGAGCATATATGAAGATTGCATTAGTAGAAGATGATATAAACATGCGTAAATCTTTGGAAATCGCGATTAGTGATTACAAAGAGTTTGAAGTTGTCAGTTTTAAAAATGCTAAAGATGCTTTAAAGAAACTGGATGACAGTTTTGATCTGATCGTGACCGATATCAATATGCCGGGTATGGATGGTATTGAGTTTGTCAAAGAACTTAATGGGCGTTTTGAAGTGATCATTATGACTGGTAATGCTACGCTACAACGAGCTATTGAGTCAATTCAAATGGGTGTTAAAGACTTTTTACTGAAACCTTTTGATATCGAGACTTTAGTGGCAGCAATTAAACGCAGTCATAAAATCCAAGAGGTCGTTGCTAAAAAAACATCAACAAAGACAGCGAAAAGTTCGACGGGATTTATCGGTGAATCTGATACGATCAAACGAGTGAAACAACTCGCTCAAAGAGCAGCTCAAACGGATGCAACAGTACTATTATTAGGTGAAAGCGGTGTCGGTAAAGAGGTCTTTGCCCGTTATGTACATGATAACTCCGAACGTGTCAAAAAGCCTTTTATTGCAATCAATATGGCGGCTATTCCCGAACATCTAATCGAAAGTGAACTGTTTGGATTTGTCAAAGGCTCTTTTACAGATGCTCATGCGGATAAAGCAGGTAAGTTCGAGTTGGCTGACGGGGGCACGGTATTTCTTGATGAGATCGGTGAGATGCCTTATGCCTTACAGGCTAAGCTTCTGAGAGTTTTGCAAGAGCGTGAAGTCGTGCGTATCGGTGCAGCTAAGCCGATTAAGATCGATATCAGGGTGATATCTGCGACCAATGCGAATCTTCGCCAAAAGATTGATGAGAATCTCTTTAGAGAGGATCTTTATTATCGTCTTAATACGATACCGGTTGAGATCCCACCGCTTAGAGAGCGTCAGGATGAGATCCTTACGATTGCTCAAGCGACACTAGAAAAAGCAGTACAGCAGTATAGTTTGGAAGAAAAAACTTTTTCTCAAGATGCTGAACGGGCACTTTTAGAGTATAATTGGCCAGGAAATATCAGGGAGCTTCTTTCTGTTGTTGAAAGGGCTGCTATTTTGAGCTTTGAGTCTGAGATCACTGTAGATGATCTCTTTTTAGAGAGTCGTAGCAAGAAAAATGAGATCGCCACTATGGAAAAAAACCTGATCTTAGAAGTGATGCAAGAGTGTAATAACGATTTACAAAAGAGTGCCCATATGTTGGATATGGGTATGAAAACTTTAGAGTCAAAAATTAAAAAATATAGGATAGAAGTGTGAAAAAATATAATGTAGCGGTAGTCGGTGCTACAGGTGCCGTAGGTGAAGAGATCTTTCGTGTTTTAGAAGAGGTGGATTTTCCGGTAGAAAAACTTGTACCACTTGCAAGTGCTAGAAGTTTGGGCAAAGAGGTGGAGTTTAATGGTCATAAAGTAGCCGTTTCAGAGCTTACACATGATGTTTTTGCTGCTGAAAATATTGAAATTGCTCTGTTTTCTGCGGGTGGTTCGATCTCTAAAGAGTTTGCTCCAAGTGCTGCTAAAGCAGGTGCTGTTGTGATTGATAATACCTCGCACTTTAGAATGGATACAGATATCCCACTGGTAGTTCCGGAAGTAAACCCGCAAGATATCAAAGAGTGGCGAACACGGGGTATCATTGCTAATCCTAACTGTTCAACCATTCAGATGGTACAAGCACTTAAACCGTTAGATGAAGCTTATGATCTGGTACGTGTAGATGTCTCAACGTATCAAGCGACATCAGGTGCAGGGAATTCAGCTATGGAAGAACTGGTAAACCAGATGCAAGACTTTTTTGCTTTTAAACTTGATGAGAGTGAACATAAATCTTTTCCACATCAGATAGCTCTGAATGTCATTCCTCAGATCGATGTCTTTACCGATAATGGATTTACTAAAGAAGAGATGAAGATGGTCAATGAGACCAATAAGATC
>JBFHUP010000119.1:0-5785 GCA_041589975.1 Sulfurimonadaceae bacterium
CCATAAAAAAGTACGGACAAGGAGCAAAGCCCCTTATCCTACGCTTCTGGACTAAAGTCCGATGCAAAAAAGAACTAAATTCTTTTTTGTTAGCTGGGTCCTCCTCAGCGGAGGGCTCGCGTGTACCCCAAGGGCATTTCTTCGCGATGCTCAGGGCACGTGAACCGCACTTAGGTCGGTTGAACATCAATGCTCTGTTTGTATTGTCTGCCTTTTTAAAGTTTTATTGATATTTTTTTAGTTTTTAAGTAGACAGACAATTTTTGATCCTCTGGTCTATCCTACCGCTTAGCGACTAGTCGCGTGGGCACTCCGCCGAGGAGGACGCAGAGTCATCGTAACTCTAGGGAGTTCTGGTACTAAATGCCGACACTACTGTCGCTAAAGCGTAAATGTAGTGTTGTTCCTAGAGTGTATTAATTAAAGAAAGTCTAAAATCGTAGCCTCTATATCCTCTTTATTGATAATGGTATTGTGAGCGATCTTTTTATCAAAAAGCGATGCAATCATATCAGGAATCTCAATAGCGGCCTCTTTGGCAATCGATTTTAAAGCATCGATATCATGAGCATCATCTTCGCCTGTTAAGGCATTGGCAATGACCGGAGAAAACTTTGTCCATTCAGCCGTCGAGTAGGCAATCGTTACAACACTTTTATCTGTTGCACAGGTTTCATAAGATTTAAAACAGGTTGCCGTGTGCGGGTCCATAAGATAGCCATGTTTAAAAGCATTTTTAATATAAGCTTTTCCTTCATCTCCGTTACAAAAGTCTGCTGCAAAGATCGCTTGGATCACAGCATGTTCATCTTCTGTCAGTTCATAAGCATTTTTATCTTCAAGATCCATCATCAGCTCTTTCGTTCTTGCTGCACCAAACAGGTCAAAAAGTACACGCTCAATATTGGATGATTTTAAAATATCCATCGCCGGTGATGTCGTACCGACAACTGCTTTATTATTCAGATCATATTTACCGGTATTGATAAACTCCGTCAAAATATTATTTTCATTAGAGGCAATGATAATTTTAGCAACAGGAAGACCCATTTTAGAAGCATAATAACCACCCAATGCATTACCGAAGTTTCCGCTTGGAACATCCAAATTAACCGGTTCACCCATTGTGATGACACCTTGACGGATCAGTTCAAGATAGGAGTGAATATGGTAGACGATTTGAAAAATAATACGTCCGAAGTTCACAGAGTTGGCAGCGGATAAGGAGATCCCCTTCTCTTTTAAGGCGTCCTTGAATTTTTTAGAGGCCAAGAGAGATTTTAAGGCATTTTGAGCATCATCAAATACACCGTGAATCCCGATAACTTTGAGATTTTCAGCATCTTCTGTCACCATCTGAAGACGTTGTACATCACTTGTACCGCCATCAGGATAAAGACAGGCTACTTGAACATTGGCACGGTTTTTAAAGGTCTCTAAAGCAGCCGGACCCGTATCCCCACTGGTTGCCGCTAAGATAAGATAATGTTCATCTCTTTTTTGAGCAATGGATGAAAGTACCACACCAAAAGGTTGTAACGCCATATCTTTAAACGCACGGGTTGGACCATGAAACAGTTCACTCACATAAAGATTTTCTTCAACTTTGACTACAGGAACAGGATTTTTGGGATCATCATATTTATCATAAAGATTGACAGCTTCTTGTAATACTGCATCATCGATATCAACATCAAAAGATTGCAAAACAGCCAGTGCAAGCTCTTTGTAGTTACTGTCAAGATGTTTTTGGAAAAAACTGCCATCAAGTTTTGGCAAGATTGAGGGTACATAAAGCCCTCCAAAACTGGCAATCGGACTTAAAATAGCTGCAGAAAAAGGTACTTCTAAAGGATGCTGTCCATCATTTCCACGCGTTTCAATAAAATTCATAGATGCCCCATTTGTGATTATTGAGTCTTTCAAAGAGTCAATAGTTATTTTTTGAAATTATAGCGAACTATACTTTAGGCAGTGTAAAAATTCTACTCTTCAAAAATAATGACATCATAGGTTTTTTTCGTCGTCACGAGTGACTTTTCAGGGGCTACAGCAAAACGGGAGTTGGCTTGAATAACCGCTTCACGCAGTTCATCCCGATCACGCTCCAACTCTTCCATTTTTTGTCTCAAACGTAAGATAATATCTACCCCTGCTAAATTAACACCCAAATCTCGAGTCAACCGCAGTACCATCTTGATTTGATCTATATCTCTTTGCGAGTACAGACGAATCTTACCATCTGTTCGTGCAGGACAAATCAATCCCTCTCTCTCATATTGACGCAATGTTTGCGGATGAATAGAGAGAACCTTAGCTACAACACTAATAAGATATACCGGTTCATCATATGCGTGCATCTATCCCTCCAAATCTGGAAGCTTCGCTTCCATAAGTTGTTGTAAATCCGGGTCAAGCTGCTCCAGCTTTGGCATAATAATATTGGCCTTTAAAAATAAGGAACCAGCCTCGTTGGTTTTGCGATTCATCGCACCTTGACCTTTAAGACGAAACTTCTGACCCGGTTTGGTTCCGGATGGAACATTGAGATTGACCTCTTTTTCCAATGTATGAATCGCAACCTTTCCGCCAAAAAGTGCGGTTTTCAAAGAGATATCAAAAGCCTTAATCAGATCATCTCCGTCACGTTCATACTCTGGAGATGGGGAAACTTTCACTTTGATCAACAGATCACCTTTGTGACCCTGAAAGCTTTTTCCCTTGCCTCTTACTCTCATAGTCTCGCCACTTTTAAGCCCCGCAGGAATTTTAATGTCAAAACTATCACCATTAACAGAGACGGCATGTTTACCGCCTTTGATCGATACTATAAAAGGTACCGTAATCGTAGTCTCTATGTCAAGGTCGGGAGTGGACATACCGCCCATACCCCCAAAGCCGCCGCCAAAGCCGCCCATACCGCCAAAACCGCCCGCACCTGCATTACCGAACATTTGACGCAGAATTTCATCAAGATTACTGGCTCCGCCTTGTGCACGTGAAAAGTCATGGAAGCTTTGACCACCAAACATACTATCCCCATATTGATCATATTGTGCACGTTTTTTGGGGTCACTTAAAACTTCATAGGCCGCATTGATCTCTTTAAACTTCTCTTCGGCATTGGCCTCTTTATTTAAATCCGGATGATATTTTCGAGCCATGCGTTTATACGCTTTTTTAATCTCATCCGCACTCGCACCGCTTTTTAATTCTAATGTGTCATAAAGTGATTTACTCATAATATTTATATCCTAAAAAAAATTATTATTGAGTGATATTATAGCACAAACTTGAGTCACTTAGTAGCAAGGTTGAGTAAATATTAAAATTTTTGAGATTAAAAATTGAAGAATATAAGTTAAGCGACCAGTCGCTTGAGCACTCCGCTGAGGATCTAATACCCCTATGGGTAGGACGCAGAGTCATCGTAGATATAAGTGCTTTGCTCTTACATCGTACTAATATAAATAGTTCAATCCGATATAGCTCGTCGTTGTCTCCGCGATCTTATAACTTTGTGAAACAATAGCATCATTATTGGTTTGTGTAAGCGGTAAAGTGTACCGTATACCGATATCTATGCCGTAATGGTCTAAAAAGGTCAATGCGATCCCACCGTCCAAACCATAAAAAATATCAGATTGGGAACGCAACAATCCATCTTGACCTAAATAATCATAAGACCCATACCCTAATATCAATCCCATAAACAGACCTGAGCCATTCTCTGTAGCCATCCCTTCATACTCTATACTAAAGCTGTAACCTGTCGTCTCTTTTGGTAGATTATCGATTTTTTCATAACGGTAGGAAAGAAAGAGACGCTTGACATCAGCTACTGCACCTATCTTGATCCCATACTTCGTAACATCTCTATCGTCAGAGATACCCGTAGCACCATAAGTCTGAGCAATATCTCCGCTACCATACTCAATGGCAACGATACTTTTGGTTGGATTGGCTGCAAAGATCCATGTTGCAACACTTAGTGCCATCAAAATCAATCGATTATATTTCATAATTTCCCTTTTACTCTATATCGGTCGCTTACTTTTTTTAGTTAGAACTGTTAACTTCCCAAAGAGAGTCAAGAGTTTGCTTTGGGAAATAGTAATCAAGCCGTTTTTGGGAAAAATCATAGATCTCAATACTCTGAAATATTTCAAAATGATCTCGTTTAGCTCTTTTGAAAATAGCAGGATAAACTCTCATAATGGCAAGCATGATTGAAAGGCCACTTTTATAGTTCCAAGATGTATGAAAGGCTTTTTGTTCTTCAAGTTCCACAAGTCGGGCATCACTATGTAAGGCTTTAAAAAGATCTAATTGTTCTGCTTTGATGACAACACCTACCAAAGAGCGAAGCTTATCTTTCTCAAGCTCTTTAGGGTTATCAAAATAAATACCAGCTGTAGTATCGATAACAAGCCCACCATCTACCAGCTCCTGCATTAGTTCGGCTTGAATAGAAGGTGAGTTTTTATAGTCACCCACTAAAGGACGCAATGCTAAATAATATTGAGGAAGCGTTTGTGTCTTAAAAAGGACAGGGTTGAAATAACCAGAATAAAAAAGAAAAAGGACAATAACCGCACCAAAAGAGCCAAAAAAGAGAAGAATAAGTTCCATTAAATAATACGCTAAATGAGCAAAGCTCATTTCCCTACGTTGACACTGGGTCCTCCTTGGCGGAGTGCCCACGCGACTAGTCGCTAAACGGTGGGACAGACCAGAAAATCAAAAACTGTCTGCCTACTTAAAAACTAAAAGACAAAACCAAAAAAATTCAAAGAGACAGACAGCCCAAACAAAGCATGTCTGTCAAACCGACCTAAGTGCGGTTCACGTGCCCTGAGCATCGCGAAGAAATGCCCTCGGGGTACACGCGAGCCCTCCGCTGAGGAGAACTTAGCGTTAGCGTAGTGAGATGGGCTTTTGCTCATCTCTCGTACTATTAATGCAAAAAGTGTCGCACACCTGAAAAGTATAATGCCATACCATGCTCATTAGCAGCAGCAATGACTTCCTCATCACGAATCGATCCACCTGGTTGGATAACCGTTTTAACACCAGCTGCAGCAGCTGCATCAATCGAGTCACGAAATGGAAAAAATGCTTCAGAAGCCAATGCAGCACCTTTGACATCCAAGCCCATATCTTTAGCTTTTTTAAGAGCACATTGAGATGCGTCTACACGGCTTGTCATACCCATACCAACAGCAACCATCGCTGAATTTTTAACATAAACTACACAGTTAGACTTCGTCAGACTTGCCACTTTCCATGCGATCTCAGCATCTTTGATCTCTTGTTCCGTTGCTCTTCTTTCTGAAACCAGTTTCGAATCACGAACTTCTGATTCACCCACTCTGTCCGCATCTTGATAGACAAAACCGCCATCAACATGTTTAAAATCTTTTGTATCATTTGAAAGTACGATTTTATCTGCTCCATACTCAAAAAGTTTCAGACGTTTTTTACTTGCAAATACTTCCTGAGCTTCAGCCGTGATACGACCCGCGATAACTACTTCTAAAAAGATCTCATTCATTTTTTCAGCCAATTTTGCATCTACAACACCATTAACCGCTACAACACCGCCAAATGCTGAAACCGGATCACACTTAAGAGCCTCTACATAGGCTTCAGTCAGATCATCTTTCATAGCAAACCCACATGGATTACCATGTTTACAAATCACCACTGCATTCTCTTTGCCAAAGGCTGCAGCAATTTTCACCGCACCATTCAGGTCATTGAGGTTATTAAAGCTTGCTTCACC
>JBFHUP010000120.1:0-5768 GCA_041589975.1 Sulfurimonadaceae bacterium
ACTGCTTTAAAAGATGGTGACAAAGTATCGTTACTTCCACCTGTGTGTGGTGGCTGATGCTAGAACTGTATGATGGCCCACTACCGGTAGAAGATATTTTAGCTCGCTGGTATAAAGATGAATCAACACAAAACTATGGTGCTTTCATCCCCTTCATTGGAACCGTTCGCGATGAGGATGAGATCGAAGGGCTTAGTTTTGATATCTATGAACCTATTTTAAATTCATGGTTTGATGCGTGGCAGGAAAAGGCCAAAGCCAAAGGTGCCTGGTTAAAGATGGCTCACTCTCGTGGTGATGTGCTTTTACACCAGTCTTCTTATATTGCAGCTGTCTTTTCTCCAAAGCGTCGTGTAGCTTTAGAGATGATCGATGAGTTTGTCGAAGACTTTAAAGCCTCTGCTCCGATTTGGAAATATGACTTGATCAATGGTGAACGTGTGTATGCCAAAGACAGAAGTACAGCGATTAAAGGCAGCGGAGTGCTTGCATGATTACTTATGCCGAAAGTATGATCAAGCTTGATGATCTAGAGATCACTCCAAAAGGGTATGAAAATATCTTCGTTTCTAATGCACGTACACGTGTCTTAGCACAAGATATCGTAGCTCATGAAAACTCCCCGTCAGCACCGACCTCAGGTATGGATGGTTATGCCATCATCGCTAGTGATCAAGAAGCAGGTTCGATCACACTGGAAAGCAGTGATAATCCCGCAGGATGCGATATCAAAACTATGGTTACCAGTGGTAAAGCAATCAAGACCTTTACAGGTTCACTGATGCCTGAAGGTGCAGATACGCTGATACCTATCGAAAATGTCACCGTTGAGGGTGATAAAATTATCATCAATGAAAAAGTCCCTGAAGGTTTTGCAGTAAGACCTATCGGTGAAAGTTATGCCAAAGATGAGGTGCTTATTTCTAAAGGTACTACCTTAGAGTTTGCCGAGATCGGTGTAATCGCAGGCTTGGGCCGTGTGATGGTGCCTGTGTACATCGAACCCAAAGTGGCTATTTTAGCAACAGGTAGTGAAGTACTGGATCTGGGTGAATGTAGTGATAATCCTGCACAAATAAGAAGTTCCAACAACTATACACTGGCAGCTTTAGCCGAACAGCATGGAGCGAAAACCGTACAGATGGGTGTGGTCAGTGATGCTTATGATGATATCAAATCACAGATGCATAGAGCATTGGAAAACTGCGATATTTTAGTCACGACTGGTGGAGTGAGTGTCGGTGATTATGACTTCGTCAAAGATATCGTACCGGAACTTGGAGCTGAGGTCGTTTTTAAAGGTGTAACAATCAAACCGGGTCAGCATGTGATGGTGGCTCAAAAAGCTAATAAATTTATCGTAGCATTGCCTGGATTTGCCTACTCTTCGACCGTGACTTTTATGCTTTATGTGATCCCACTTATCGCCCGTCTTAAGGGTCAAGGCTATGCTCCAAACATCGTAACTGCGACACTGACGGAACCCTTTAACAAACGTACGAAAAAAAGTGAGTTTACGGCTTGTAACGTACGTATCAGTAATGGTTTGTATGAAATCGACTTTAAAGACAAGCGTGTCGGGACATCAGCAATACTTACTAATATGCTTGGTTCTTGTGGGTTGTTACTCACAAGTGAGACTGATGGACCACTTCAAGCAGGGGATCAAGCTTCTGTAATGTTACTCTCTTAGGCTGATCATGTTTACTTGGGCTAAGATAGGCAAGATTCTTTTTGAACAAAAAAGAGCCTTCTATCTTGGTACAGTGATCAGTATTTTATGGATTCTAGCCAGTATTCCTATACCGCTTATGCTACCTGTGATGGTAGATGAAGTCCTTTTAGAAAAGCCTGCCACTTTTGTTGCAACTATTGATGCACTTTTTGGTTCAGGTTCTGCTTTTTATTACATTGCTATCATCCTTGTAACAGTCATCCTTCTTCGCTTTATCTATCTTTTTGTCTCGGTAATTCAGACTAATATCTTTATGGATATCTCCAAACAGATCACTTTTCGTATTCGAGAAAAGCTTATTGATCATCTGCAAAAAGTATCCATGAATGCCTATGAGACTGTGGGGTCTGGAGCGGTAAGTTCCAATTTGGTTACAGATATTAATACTTTAGACAGTTTTATCGTCAATGCCAGTAGTAAACTGATCGCTTCAATATTGATGTTGGTTGGGGTGGCAATTGTTATTATTTTTATCCATCCTATGTTAGGCGTTACGATTTTGGTGTTTCAGCCTATTGTGATGCTATTGACGCGAAAGATATCTCATTCAGTAGGACGATTGAAAAAAGAGGAAAATGCAGCCATTGAGACCTTTCAACAGGATGTTGGCGAGACTTTAGAACTTTTTGGACAGATCAAAGCCAGTAATAAAGAGGGCTTTTTTTTCAAACGTCTGACAGATCATGCCAAAGATATCAAAAAGACCTCACATATGTTTGGCTATAAAAGTATCGCCGCAGAACGATTTTCGTATACACTTTTTCTTTCATCCTTTGAGATATTCAGAGCCATGGGGCTTCTTTTAGTTGTTTACAGTGATCTCAGTCTGGGGATGATGTTTGCCATGTTTGGTTACATCTGGTTTATCATGACGCCGATTCAAGATATCTTGTCCTTACAGTATGCCTTTGCGAGTGCTGATGCCGCTTTAAAACGGGTCAATAAGCTTTTGACCTTAGAGATGGAGCCTAAAGGGGAGAAGTCATTAGTTAAAACAGAGCAGGGTGTTGATATCAGACTGGAACAACTTTGCTTTTCTTATACGGAAAAAGAACAGGTCTTACGTTCTATCACGATGAAGATCCCAGCTGGAGAAAATGTAGCCATTATCGGATCAAGCGGTAGTGGCAAAACGACCTTAGCTCAAGTCATCGCAGGTTTTTATCATAAACAAAGCGGGAAACTTTTTTATAATGACCAAGAGATCGATAGCTTAAGTCGTCAAAGTCTTCGATCTTCTGTTTATTTGGTACTACAGATGCCTATACTTTTTAACGAGACACTGCTTTTTAATCTGACTATGGGTGCACAATACAGCCAAGAAAAGATTTTTGAAGCTTTAAAGATGGCTCAGATGGATACGTTTGTAAGCACAGCACCACTGGGATTAAACACACTTGTTGGTAGGTTGGGTGTGAGACTTTCAGGGGGACAAAGACAGCGTCTTTCCATCGCACGTATGATCCTGGCTGACCCTGATGTGATCATTTTTGATGAGTCTACGTCGGCATTGGATGTTCATACAGAACTTAAACTTTTTGAGGACCTTCAATCCTTTTTAGCCTCTAAAACTGTCATTACCATTGCCCATCGTCTGAGTACGGTGGTCAATAGTGACCGGATCTATGTTTTAGAAGATGGTATTATTGTCGAAGAGGGTACTCCTTTGGAGCTAGAATCCTCTTTCGGGCATTATCACAATTTTTTGTCTTCACAGAAATAATGATATAATGTGTAAAATATCAAGAGAGGATCAGAAGTAACCATGCAAACCCATGCTGAAAATGTTCGTTTTTCCCGTTTTCTTATGACGCTGTCTATGGCTTCTTTTGCCCTTTTGGGTTATGTAGAAGGTATCTATTTCATGCTGCTTGTCTCATTATCCACACTGCTTGTAGGCTCAAATCACAGTTTTTCAAGTTATATATTAAAGTTTTTAGCTCTTTTTGGCTTTAAAAAAGTGTTTAAACTCAACCCCCGATATGACCGCTCTTTTGATATCAATAGAGAGATGGAAGTGTTTGAAGAGTTTTTGCGGTTGAGTGTGGGAACGATCTGTTTATTGCTTTTTTGGTATGGCTTTACTGTAACATCAACTGTGTTAGGCTTTTTTATGGCAGTCATGATGCTGATTTCAACCTATTTCGGTTTTTGTGTCTCAGGACTTATGTATATAGCCTATCAAAAAGTGTTAGGGCGTAGTTGAGATGACAAAATTTCAATATACAGAAAAATCGAAACGCAGGGTTAATCAAAACTGCATCCTGGCAAAAAATGGATTTCAGCCTTATGAACGCTGCAGCAGCTGTAATCTTAAGGTTCCTAAATGTACAGGTATGCAGTATAACCTCTTTATTTTTATCGTTTCGATGCTGCTTTTACTTTTTATTTTTATTACAGATCCACTCTTGATACGCCTTAATATTGCTTTGATCATTATCGTTTTGGTTGTCATGGGCTACCGAGTGATGATCAACAGTGATGAAATTGCACGTACGAGTTTTGAGAATATACAACTCTCAGGTAAACTTAAAGCACAATCGGACACACTTCAAGATGAAGTGCTTCGTCAAACCAAAGAGTTGAAATCTTTAGCTATTCATGATCGATTGACAGGATTGTATAATCGCTATGAATTTGAACTGCGTCTGAAAAACAGTTTGAAAGATGCCAAAGAGAATAAAACGCAACATGTGCTGTGCTACATGGATCTGGATCAATTTAAGATTGTTAATGATACATCAGGGCACATTGCAGGTGATGAACTTTTAAGACAGCTCTCTATTTTACTTGAAGATGCTCTTGATTCCGAAGCTTTTATTGCACGATTGGGCGGTGATGAGTTTGGTGTTATTATCTATGAATCGACCCTTCAAGAGGCCAAACAGAAGATGCATGAGGTACTTGATGTGGTCAAAGCCTACCGTTTTTCATGGGAAGATAAGCTTTTCCGTATCGGAGCCAGTATCGGTATGGTACCCATCACTCATGAGTGTCAAAACCTCAATGATCTTTTGGTGTTTGCTGATGCCGCTTGTTATACCGCCAAGGAGAATGGCCGTAATCGTATCCACAGTTATGTCAGTTTGGATGAAAACCTTGTCGAACATAAAAATGATTTACAGTGGCTTGAAGAGATAGACAGTGCTTTAGATGAAAATCGCTTTACACTTTACGGACAGCCTATCAAACCTTTTAAAACTGACGACAGTGTACCGCATTTTGAGCTTTTGGTACGTATTATAGATAGGGATGGAGATATTATTGATCCTATGTCTTTTATCCCCACAGCAGAGCGTTTTAACAAGATGGCGACTATCGATCGATGGGTCATTAAAGAGGCGATGTTTTTATCTCGAGAGCTGCTAAATAAGGGAAGTCAGTGTCAGTTTAGTATTAATCTTTCAGGACAGTCTTTGGGTGATGAAGAGCTTTCTGAATATATCAAATCACTTTTTTTACGAACTGAGATTCCTTATGAAAATATCTGTTTTGAGATTACGGAAACAGCGGCTATCTCAAACCTCTCGAAAGCCTTGATATTTATTAAAGAACTTAGAAGTTTAGGATGTAAATTCTCATTAGACGATTTTGGTTCAGGGTTATCCTCTTTTGCCTATTTAAAAAATATACCGGTTGATTATCTTAAAATAGATGGACAGTTTATTCAGGGGATCAACAATAATCGCATTCATGCCGCTATGGTGCATTCGATTCAGAAAATTGCTGAAGTGATGAAAATAGAAACGATTTGTGAATATGTAGAGAATAAAGAGGTTCATGACTACCTTAAGAGTATCGGAGTCGATTATGCCCAAGGTGATTATCTTTGTGTCGCTTCTTCGATTCAAGAGTGCATAGATAAAAATCTTTGATCCGCAGCTCTTATTTTGGGTTCCTAAAGTGTTAACCCTACTTAAGTCACTTTAGGCTATAATTTCACTATGACTCTGGGTGATTCGACTACCGTTTTTCAGGGGGTTCGATACACAGTATTCGATTGAAATGTAGTGATAGTGGTGTGCGAGTTTCT
>JBFHUP010000121.1:0-5767 GCA_041589975.1 Sulfurimonadaceae bacterium
AGACTCAATGTTGTAGATGTTGCTATAGAGGGGTTTGAAGGTGACTATACTATTATGCAGCTTAGTGATGTGCATGTAGGCAAAACGATTAAAAAAGATACTATAGAAGATCTGGTTAGACGTGTCAACTTTGAAAATCCGGATATGGTTGTTTTAACAGGTGATATTGTGGATGACTTTATCGATAATATTAAAACAGATCTGCTCCCTTTGCAAGATCTCAAAGCAGATACCTATTTTGTTCTAGGTAACCATGAGTACTTTTACGAACTGGAAGCATCTGTAGCCTATTTAAGAACCTTAGGGATTAAACCGCTTCTAAATGAATCGGTCACTATTGATGGACGTTTTAATCTTGTAGGTTTAAAAGATCTGGTGGGGTCTCGTATGGGACACAACAAGATTGATATTGAGAAAGGTTTTGAGAGGATCGACTTAAGTTTGCCGACGATTGTTTTGGCCCATCAGCCCAAAACAATATTTAAGATTGGTGACAAGCCTTGTGATCTGATGCTCAGCGGTCATACCCATGGCGGACAGATCTTTCCTTTGGGTTATTTGGTTAAACTCGATCAGCCCTATTTGGCAGGCCTGTATCAGCACAGTCCGATTCAGCAGATCTTTGTCAGTCGCGGGTCGGGTTACTGGGGGCCGCCATTTAGGTTTTTAGCTCCCAGCGAGATCTCCAAAATTATGGTGCATGGCTGATGCAATAAAGTCAGATTTAGCTCTTTGAGCTATAATAGCACAATAATTATATGAAGGTAACCTATGATCTCATTTAGCGATATGCTATTAAAACTTCAAGAATTTTGGAAAGAACAAGGGTGTAATATCGTACAGCCTTATGATATTCCAGCAGGGGCGGGTACTTTTCACCCGGCTACTTTTTTACGCTCTTTAGATTCGACACCATGGTCTACTGCTTATGTAGCTCCTTCTCGTCGCCCGACAGATGGTCGTTATGGCGAAAACCCAAACCGTCTGGGTTCTTATTATCAGTTTCAGGTACTCATTAAACCAAGTCCGGAAAATATTCAAGAGCTCTATCTGAAGTCTTTAGAGTATTTAGGTCTGGATCTATCCAAGCATGATATCCGTTTTGTAGAGGATAACTGGGAGTCTCCGACTTTAGGTGCCTGGGGTCTGGGCTGGGAAGTGTGGCTTAACGGTATGGAAGTGACTCAGTTTACCTATTTTCAACAAGTAGGCGGCATAGCCTGTGATCCGGTAGCTGTTGAGATTACTTACGGTACTGAAAGACTTGCGATGTATCTGCAAGAGGTTGATACCATCCTTGATATTAAATGGGGTGAAAATGAGCATGGCGAGACTTTTTACCGTGATGTCCATAAAGAGAGTGAGTATGAGTTCTCCAAATATCAGTTTGAGATTGCTGATATCGATATGCTTTTTGCCAACTTTGAAGCCAAAGCCAAAGAGTGTAAACGTGCACTTGATGCAGGGCTTCCGCTGCCTGCCTATGATTTGTGTATGGAAGCTTCACATACCTTTAATGTTCTGGATGCCCGTAAAGCGATTTCGGTAACTGAACGTGCGAACTATATCCTGCAAATCCGTGAACTCACTAAGGGTTGTGCTGAGCTTTATAAAGAACAAGAACCTGAACGATTAGAGAGAGTTAAAGCGTAAAATGGCCAAAAAACAGGATCGACTTGCCGTACTGATTGATGCAGATAATGCTCAAGCTGCTATTATCGAAGGACTGGTTTCTGAGATAGCCAAGTATGGTATCGCTTCGGTTAAACGTATCTATGGTGACTGGACTGATACCCGTTTAAAACGTTGGAAGTCCGTACTACTGGAATACGGTATGACACCGATCCAACAGTTTGCCTATTCGCAAGGTAAAAATGCCACCGATTCGGCTATGATTATTGATGCCATGGATCTTTTGTACAGTGGGGATTTTGAAGGGTTTTGCATCGTCAGTTCCGACAGCGATTTTACGAAGCTGGCCTCAAGACTTCGTGAGTCGGGTATGACAGTCTATGGTTTTGGCGAACGCAAAACCCCCAAAGCTTTTTTATCGGCCTGTGATAAATTTATCTATACAGAAAATCTTCGTAACTGTGCCAAACAAGAGGATTGTGATGATGAGGTCGTTAGTCAAACAAAAAAAGAGAGCTCTTACTCGATATTAAAAGATAAAAAACTGTTAGCTCTTTTGGCAAGAACGGTTGATGACTGTATGGATGAGACACAGTGGGCCAATTTGGGTACCATAGGTCGTCAAATCTCTAAAACCCATCCTGACTTTGATCCACGCAGTTATGGGTATAAAAAACTGAGTGACCTGCTGGTGGCAACAGAAGAGTATGAGGTCAAAACACGTTTTGCAGATGAGTACAGTTCGCACAAATCTGTCTTAGTACGACCAAAGGCTAAAAAACGATGAAACTTTCAGAAATATACAATCGACTCAATACGCTTTCAGCTTTTGAACTGCAAGAATCATGGGATAATTCAGGTCTGCAGATAGGTTCTTACGATGATGAGGTCAGTGACATCATCATCTCATTGGATCTGGATGAGGATTTGATTGCCAAAGCCAAAGAAGGAACGCTATTTATCACCCATCATCCGCTTATTTTCGGTAAATTGACGGATCTGAATTTTGATGCCTATCCCGCTAATATGATTAAAAAGCTGATGGAGAAGCATCTTAAATTGATATCCATGCATACCAATTTTGATCAGACCCACCTCAATGCTTATGTAGCAGAACATATATTAGGTCTGAGACTTGAAAATCATGAAAACTATATTGCTACGGCCAAGGTAGACATGCCACTGGATGCCATGATTGCTCGGGTTAAAGATGCTTTAACGCTTGATCAGGTTAAGGTAGTCAGAGCTGCCGAGCACATTAAAACAGTGGCTTTGTGTACGGGTTCCGGGGCTTCGATGATCGGAACTTTTGATGCAGATCTTTTTTTAACAGGGGATATAAAATATCATGATGCCATGACCGCAAAATCTTTAGGTTTGTCACTGATTGATATCGGTCATTTTGAGAGTGAACACTTTTTTAGCGAGATTTTAGCCAAAGAGTTGAAAGATTGGGAAATTTCCGTTATAATTTCAAACTCGAAAAACCCATTTGAAATAGCATAAATCACATTTCAAAGCATAAAAGATAAGGGAAACCATGAACGCACACTTAGAACAACTTGTAAATCTTTCAAAAATCGATAAAGATATCGATGCATTTGAGCCACAAATCGAAGCGATCAACGCTAAAGTTTCAGAGATCAGTAATGAACGTGAAAAGCTTGAAGCTATCGCACAAAACCTCAAAGCTGATATCGAAGAAGCAGAACTTAAAAAACGTAAAAATGAACTTCACCTTGCAGAGCTTTCTCAGAAGCTTGAAGAGAACAGTAAAAAAACGGCTGAAGTAAAAAATGAGCGTGAGATGAAATCACTGCAACTTGAAGAAGAGATCGCTAAAGAGCAGATCACTTTTGCCAATGAAGAGATTGAGCGTCTGGATAAAGTGATCGAAAACCGTCAAGCGGAGATTGCAACAGATGCTGAGAAGTTAAAAGAGCTTACTGAGGCTGAAGCAGCAATGCAAGAATCAGTAAAATCAGAGATCGATACGGTTGAAAAAGCACGTCAAGAAGTGTTTGGAGAGAAGCAAAAACTTGTTTCTGCAATGAACCAAAAAGGTTTGGCATTTTATGAGAAAATTCGTAGATGGGCTAAAAACACCACAGCAGTTCCGGTAAAAAAGCAGGCTTGTTATGGTTGTTTTATCAAGCTTTCTGACAAAGTTTACGCGGATGTTATCAAAGGTGAAGAGATTATCACATGTCCACACTGCGGTCGTCTTCTTTATATCGAACCAGAGAGTGATGCACCAGCTGCTTAATTTGTGAAGCTGTTTACCCTTTTTTATTATCTTTTGACGCTGCTGCTTTTTGCAGTAGCCTTTCCTTTTCTTATCTACATGGCGTTTCAATCAAAATATAAAAGATCCGTTCCGGCTCGATTTTTTATGTGGGGTAACAAACCTCTGCCGCGTGATGAGAAGAGTGTCTGGTTTCATGCCTGTTCTTTAGGTGAGACGGTAGCCTTAACGCCGATTGTCAAAGAGCTCAATGATTACAACCCTAGCATTTCCGTAACGACACAGACCGGTTTTGATGCAGCGAAAAAAATCACACAAAAGCCTCGCTATCTTCCTTATGAAGCGTGGTTGCCTTTGTGGGTACGTAAACAAAATAAACTGGTGGTCTTAGAAGCAGAACTGTGGTATATGCTTTTTTTAGTTGCTAAAGCTTGGGGAACCAAAACAGCTCTTTTAAATGCCCGTATCTCTGATAAGAGTTATAAAAGTTATAAAAAGATGGCGTGGTTTTACAAACGTCTTTTTCAATATGTGGATAAGGTCTTTTGTCAAAGCGAGATTGATAAAGAGCGTTTGATGGAGTTGGGAGCTAAAGATGTCGAAGTGATCGGTAACATCAAGCTTGCCAATAAGATCGAAGTTTCGAAACCCCTGCCCAAACCGGACAAATTGATGATAGTGGGGGCTTCGACACATGATAAAGAAGAAGCACTGATACTCGATGCCTATACTGCTTATTTGCAAAGTAATGGGAAAAAGAGTTGTCTGGTCATGGTGCCACGCCATCCGGAACGTTTTGACAGTGTAGATCTTATGATGGAATCTTTTGCAAAAGAGCACCAATTAAGCTATCATCGTTACAGTTATAAAGCAGATTTTAGTTCGGATCTCATCTTAGTCGATGTCTTGGGAGAGCTGGTAAACATCTATGCTATTTCAGATGTAGTGATCTTAGGTGGTGGATTTGAGCCGATTGGCGGACATAATCCGCTTGAGCCTGCCACCTTTAACAATAAGATCATCAGTGGTAAAGAGTATTTTAATCAAAAGGGGCTCTTTCCATTGGTTAAAAATTTAAAAGTCGTGGAAAACAAAGAGCTGGCACAGGCTCTTCTTAATAGTGATTCCATGGAAACAGCTGTTATTGAGGGCAGCGTTGAATTAGAACCATTTTATAAATGGATCAAGGAAAAATCATGGCAACAGAAAAAGCCTATAAACTTTTAGCAGCCCAAGAGGGGATCTCCAACTCCAAAGCCAAAGCTTTGATTGACCGAGGTTTGGTCAAAGTGGGTAATCGTAAAGTACAAGTCGCCCGTGGGGAACTTGACGTCAATACCAAGTTTAGAATCGAAAAACTGGATCATATTGAAGTGATCTATGAAGATGATGTGATGATCGTCATCAACAAGCCCCCTTTTGTAAGCAGTGAAGAGATCGAAAGAGCTTTTGAAGATGCCGTACTTCTGCACCGTTTGGATAAAGAGACTTCGGGTGTGATGATCCTGACTAAGGATGAAGAGTTTAGACGTAAAGCGATCGGCGAGTTTAAACGTGATCGTGTCTATAAAGAGTATGTGGCTTGGGTCGAGGGTGTTGTGATGGAAGATATGGATATCAATAAACCGATCTTGACGACCAAAGGAAAAACGGCCAAATCAAAGATCGATAAATATGGTAAGCCTGCACGAACAGAGGTCTTTCCTATCTTAGCAACACGTAAACGTTCTAAAGTCAAACTCATTATTCATCAAGGAAGAACGCACCAAATACGTTGTCACTTACGCTCTGTGGGTCACTCTGTCGTGGGTGATACGCTTTATGGCGGACATGAGTCTGATCGTGTGATGCTGCACTCTAAAAAGATCGAACTTTTGGGTAAAAAGTTTG
>JBFHUP010000122.1:0-5746 GCA_041589975.1 Sulfurimonadaceae bacterium
CGTTGATGCCCTGGTAGGGGATCAAGCCTTTAATTCTCCGGCAACGCTTTCCGCTTTTGCGTTAGGATTGGCACTGTTTGTATTCACGCTGCTTTTAAATGCATTTTCACTCATTCTTGTCAGAAAATTCAAGAAAAAATATAAGGTCAATACACTATGAGTAAGCCTAAAAAACATGATAGCGTAACCAACCCTTTTTATGACCCTTCTCTGGTGCGAAGACATGCTAAATCACGCCGATTTAAACGTTTCACCTTAGCAGCCCTGCTCTTTTCGCTCTTTTTCCTTGTTTTTTTCCTAGGAGACATGATCTATAAGGGGACGCCTGCATTTAAACAAGCCTATATCCAGATCGAAGTCACCATCAATGAAAAAACGGTTAAGTCTTCACGTAAATCGATCAATCGAAAATACCGAAAAGTTGTGAGTCGTGCATGGTTACGTGCTCTTCCTCGCATGGTCAAAGCCAATCCGGAACTGTTGAATACTAAAAGCATGCTTTGGGCTTTAGCAGATGATCAAGTAGATCAATACCTTAAAGGGCACACCTACAACCTCAAAGATAAGGATAAAGCCCTCATTGATGAGCTAAATGCACAAGGTCGCACCGATCTAAAATTTAACACCATCTTTTTTACCCAAGGGGATTCCAAGATCCCTGAATACTCAGGTATTTGGTCTGCTGTTGTCGGTACCGTTCTAACACTGATCATCACCATGCTTATCGCCTTTCCTATTGGTGTCTTAACCGCCATCTATTTGGAAGAGTTTGCCAAAGATAATAAGTTTTCTCAGATCATAGAGATCAATATCAATAACTTAGCGGCCATTCCATCCATTCTTTTTGGTCTTTTAGGGCTGGCTATTTTTATTAACTTCTTTGGGTTACCGCGAAGTTCACCGCTTGTAGGTGGTTTAACTCTGGCACTGATGACCCTGCCTATTATCATCATCTCATCTCGTGCAGCTCTTCGTTCGGTTCCCGATTCGATCCGTCAAGCCGGTTATGGTTTAGGGCTGACCAAGATACAGGTTATTCGTGATCATGTACTGCCCTTGGCATTCCCAGGAGTATTGACAGGATCGATTATCGGTATGGCACAAGCCATGGGTGAGACAGCACCGCTGATTATCGTAGGCATGATCGCCTTTATTCCGGATGCTCCTACCATGTTTACAGAAGCCGCAACTGTCATGCCGGCTCAGATCTTTACATGGGCTGGAATGCCGGAACATGCCTATATCGAAAGAACAGCGGCAGGTATTATGGTACTGTTAACGCTGCTTATCTCGCTAAACTCTTTAGCAGTCTATCTTAGAAAAAAACTTGAGGTTAAATGGTAATGAAAACAAAAATAAAAGTCGAAGATCTCAACCTTTGGTATGCAGACAATCACGCCTTGCATGACTTAAACATGGATCTGTATGCTAATAAAATCACAGCACTTATCGGACCATCAGGGTGCGGCAAGTCTACCTTTTTACGCTGCCTAAACCGTATGAATGACCTTATTGATATCGTTTCAATCAAAGGAAAGGTCACCGTTGAAGATGTCAATATCTATGATAATAAAATTGATGAAGTGGCTGTTCGTTAACGTATCGGAATGGTATTTCAACAACCCAATCCCTTTCCTAAATCGATCTATGACAACATCGCCTATGCTCCACTCAAACATGGCTTGGTTCAAAAAGGTCCCCAAGCGGACAAACTCGTTGAAGAATCACTTAAAAAAGCGGGGCTATGGGAAGAGGTCAAAAATAAACTTAGAGATCCGGGTACATCACTTTCCGGAGGTCAGCAGCAACGTTTGTGTATTGCACGTACAATTGCAGTCAAGCCTGACATCATTCTTATGGATGAACCGACTTCGGCATTGGATCCTATCAGTACTGAAAAGATTGAAGAACTTATGCTAGAACTTAAAAAAGATTATACGATTGTCATCGTAACGCACAATATGCAGCAGGCAGGTCGTGTCGCTGATTATACGGCCTTTTTTCACATGGGTCAGCTGATCGAGTATGATGAGACAGAAAATATCTTCGTTCGTCCAAAAGAGAAAAAAACTGAAGATTATATCACCGGTAGATTTGGTTAAAAGGATAGCCTATGTTAAAAACATTTGAAAAAAAACTCACACTGATAAAAGAGGAACTCGAAGAAGTTTTCACAAGACTGATCAAGGCCAATACCATTTCACTCACAGGTATTACCGATAAAGACCCTGAACGTTTCAAAGAGGCCAAAAATGCCCTTAAAAACCTTGATGAGACTTGTGACAGTATCGATCAAAATGTCGTAACAACCTTAGCTCTATTTTCACCTGAAGCGAAAGACCTTAGACGTCTGGTATCTTATTTAAAGATCACATCTGCACTGCACAAAACAGCTCAAAACATCAGAAGCTATAATAAAGTCTTGGAAAAAAACTTTGAAGATTATGAACAATATTTTAATGACAACAGCTCTTTAATCGAACTGCAAAACGCTTCCATTAAAGCCTTAGAAGTTACTTTTGAGATCGCAATGCAATCTGATGAAACGGTACTTAAAGTTCTGTATGAAAAGATCACGCAAGCCGTCGAAGATAACGATAAAGCTTTTGAAGTCGTAGAAGAGAGATTAATGACTTCTTTAACACCAGATTCGCTTAAAGCTCATCTGGCACAACTTAAAACCTTTAGAAAGCTTGACAAAATCACCAACAGAGCTTTTGATATCTCAAACACACTTATTTGTGCTAAGCTTGATCATATACCGTTAGTAGACTAACGCTTTTTTATAATAATCACAGAACTCCAAAAGTTCTTGGTTGTTATGTTTAACTGCACCCTTATAGATAATCTCTAATTTTTTTCTTATCATCTCTTTCGCTTTATCATCATGCTTATGCTTCATCAATGCCTTGACTCTATACGGCTCTAAAGAGAGTACTGAATGTGAGAGCTGATCTTCGCTACCTGCATGTTTTTCAATAACCACATCAGATACAAGGTGCATAGAAGCTTTTTGACTTAACCGCAACCACAGATCATAATCTTCACACACTTTTAAACTCTCATCAAACCCGTCTAATGTCACAAAAAGATTTTTTTCTATCATCACAGATGATGGTCCAATAAAAGTAAACTCTAAAAGATTCTCAAAGCCAACAACAGCTGCAGCTTCATATTTTTTAGGACGTTTGACACGCTTGCCCTGACGAAACCATTGTTCTAGTCCAAAAGAGCATAAAATGTCAGGTCTGTTTTGGTGAAAGGCCACTTGACGGGCAAGTTTCTCCTTATGCCAAAGATCATCAGAGTCTAAAAAGGCTATCGTCTCCCCCTTAGCAATACTTACGCCTTGGTTACGAGCATGACTGACGCCACAATTATCACTTAAGATTATCACTTTATGTTTTAGACCTTCTAAATACTCTTTCGTACCATCCGTTGATCCATCATCTACAATAATAAGTTCGACTTCATCATAGCTTTGTGCTTCAACAGATGAGATCGCCCGTTGAAGAAGTTGTAAACGGTTGTAGGTAGGGATGATAACAGAGACCAACATCTCTACAGATCCACTTCCCAAAAAAACTCAATCCATGCTTTAGCTTCATGGAAATAGTAGGTAGGTTTATAGGCTGCTGTTTTTTTATAAAATAGAGCCACCACATCATAAGCTAGATCAGGATAACGTTTGTAAAGCTCTTGACTCAAAACCATCATACTTTTGCCACTGTCAACAATATCTTCTACAATGAGATATCGTTTGCTGCTGTCTAAGTCGGGAAATTTGTTGATGGTCACGGTATCACGCTGAACCGTTTCGTCATAAGAGGCTAAAGAGACTAACGCGATATCTCTGATATTTAGACCCTCGGCTAAGAGGTGGGCAAAGCTCATTCCGCCTCTGGCTACTACCAAGATCGCATCATAGTTTTGTTTGAGTGACCCGATAAAGGCCTTACTGTCAGAAACTAAGAGTTCATAGGGGTAATACTCTTTTTGCATAGCCTCTTTAATTACCAGCTCTTGAGTTCGTTATAAAGGCTGTCTCTCTCTACCGGAATAAAACCGGAGTTCTTAATAAGGTTGACAAACTTTGTCAAATTGATTCCGTTAGCTGACTTAGCTCCTGCGGCAGAGTTAATCGACTCTTTTTCGATCGTTCCATCCAAGTCGTTAGCTCCAAACTCTTGAGAAACTAAGGCAAGATTGACGGTAGATGTTACCCAATAGGCTTTAAGGTTGTCGATATTATCCAGTATTAAACGAGAAACAGCCATCGTTTTTAAAACCTCTTGACCCGAGATCTGATTCTCTACTTTAAGATAATTGTTTTCCAGTTGATACACGAGTGGAATAAAGCAGTTAAATCCACCCGCTTTGTCTTGAACTTCTCTGAGACGTAGCATATGATCCACACGGTGTTCTCTATTTTCGATATGTCCAAAAAGCATTGTTGCATTAGACTTCATCCCTTTTTTATGCCAGCGTTCATGGATCTCAAGCCACTGATCCGAATTGACTTTGCCTTTACAGATAAAATCACGTACGGTCTCATCAAAGATCTCAGCACCTCCGCCTGGCATCGAATCCACACCACACTCGATCATCTTATCCAGGATCTCGTCATAGCTCATATCATAGGTTGTGGCCAAGAAATGGACCTCAGCAGCAGTCAATGCTTTGATATGCAGCTCCGGAAACTCTTGCTTAATGGTCTTAAACATATCAAGATACCAATTAAGTCCCACCTCTTTATTGTGAGCCGATACAATATGTACCTCTTTGATACCTCGGCTAACGACATCACGAACAACCCCTAAGATCTCTTCATGGCTCATGGTATAAGGATTAGGGTTTTTGCGGTTTGCGGAGTAGGCACAAAACTTACAGACATCGACGCAGATATTGGTAGGATTGATATGTCTGTTGATATTGAAGTACGATTTTTTGCCATGTAAAGCTTTACGCTTCTCATCTGCCAGCTGACCTAATGTCAAGACATCTAAATCATATAAAGCCATGCCATCTTCAAAGCTAAGACGTTGGCCTGAACGTACTTTTTCTACAATATCCATAAAGCTATCCACATATTTTTTTCGTGATTATAGTGAAAAAAACGTAGCTTTACCATATATTGCCTAACTAATACGCATGCATAAGCATTCAAGCTTGCTATAATTACACCTATGTTTAAAGGATTGAGATGAAAATCGTTGAAGAGCTTGAAAACCTTTTAGGTCAAGATGCAGATGACTTTACTATCAGTAAGATGTTTAAAGAGGGGATAAAAGAGTATAAAGACAATCTTGCCCACCTTTTTGAATCGACCGGCGGTAAAGATTTTCTGGTTAAACATACCAAAAACATCGATACGATTATTCAGCTGATGTATAAAACCGTTTTACGTAAACATTTTGGGGTCTATTTACCTATGCGTAATTCCATCCCTATTGCTTTTGTAGCATTAGGAAGTTACGGACGTGAACAGTTAGCTATCCATAGCGATATAGACCTCATGATCGTCTATGAGGATGTTGAAGGGTACAACATTAAAGCGATGATCGAAGCTTTTTTACATATAGCCTGGGATTCCAGACTGGATCTTGGTCATCGTGTACATGAAGTCAAAGATCTGCTTCATGTCTCAAGAGAAGACCATACGATCAAGACAGCCCTAATTGAGTCACGATTTATTACGGGCTCTACTTTTACCTGGCAAGCCACCCAAAGAGAGATTGAGATTATC
>JBFHUP010000123.1:0-5718 GCA_041589975.1 Sulfurimonadaceae bacterium
ATGTCGTTGAAGGAAAAAAATTCTCTCAAGCGTTGTTAAAAGCGAAATTTAACTATGATAAAAGTTTTTTGCAAGCAATTGCCTTGGGTGAAGAGACTTCGGAACTACCACAAATGTTGGAAAACCTTTCTTTACTTTATGAAGAACGCAATAAAGACTTTACTGACTCTTTCTTGTCAATTTTAGAGCCATTGATTATTCTGGTGGTTGGAGTTTTGATAGGAGCTATTGTGATAGCTATGTTACTCCCAATCTTTACGCTAAATCTCGGTGCCTAAAACTTATACTTAAAGGCTGTCGTTTGAGCATAGTCGTAGGATCTGACGCCCGGTTCTGGCAGGGAGTTGACATTGTATTCGATAGAGAGTTTGACTGCAAAGCTTGAGTTGATGGCGATATTAAGCTCCATCGTTGAAAGTTGCAAATAATCACTGCTTTGGTCCATGCGGGGTTGATAGTAGCTAACGAGGGCAAAAGTGACATCTTTGCTTGGGGTATATTTGTAAGAGAGGTAGAAGTTTCCACGACCATACTCATCTTCTAAACGGTTTTTCTCTTTTTCAACCAGATAAAAGCCGCCAAAACCAAAATAGAGACGTCCTGAGGTTTTAGGCTCTCCCATATGAACTCTAAATCCCGTACCTGCGAGTGTTCTGCGTTTCAGGCTTTGAAACTCATCACTTTGCTGCTGAATAAACTGCTCGTCATCCAGATGGGTAAAAAGTTTATGGATGCGTCTGATGTGCACAAAACTGTTGTCCACATTGGTTTCGCCTGAAGCTTCTCCATACTTGTAAGAGCCTTTGATAAAATATAAAGACGCTTCAAAATCTTTTTGAAGATAGATCCCCGCATCGGTACTGTCTACTTCACTGTTACCGCGGTTTGATTTCCAGGAAAAAGCAAGTTCTCCGGAGTATCCAGGTCTCTTTTCTCCGACATCCAGCGGTTTGATCGTGACAATGGCCCAAAGGGGTGTGTAAAATAGCAGTGCCCAAAAAAGCAGTACTTTGTTCATGAAGGTTCCTAAAATGTTTGATGACATCATAACATATCTACTGTGATGGCAAAAAGCATCTTGATACTATATAGGTACCTCTTTGAGCTAAAATGTAGTAAAATAAGAGATTACATTTATAAAGAGTCATATGCGTAAAAGAGAGACCTATATCGCTTTAGTAGTGTTACTCATTACATTAAGTGCATCCATTGTCGGCTATAAGCTGTTTGTTCTCAACTATCCCCTTTCAGCCCTCATCCCTATTGAAGGATACAGTGTTGAGTTGACTATGGAGCTTGATGGACACGGGGAAGATATATCTTTATCAACTTATTTGCCTCAAAACTCCATGAGACAAAAACTGAGTGAAGAGATATTTAGTACAACACAGTTCCGTTCAGAACTTGAGCTTTTGGGCAATAACCGAAAGGCTACATGGAGAGCAGAAAATATCAAGGGACATCATCGGATTACCTATGAGACTTTTGTTCAGATTAAACATATAGCCTACTCCATGGATGAAACGCTTGAGATACCCAAAGAGTACCCAAACTATTTGCAGGAGTATCTCAAAGCAACGGATGGGATACAAGTAGAAGATCCTTTAATTGCATCCAAAATAGGAAGTTTGTACGCAGAGAAAAAACCCTTGCTCTTTGAGGCTGTTAAAATTGCTTTTGATGATCTGCAAAACAATTTTGCCAATAAAAATTTTTCAGGCTATACTGATGCGATTACAGCCTTAAAGCTTCAAGAAGCGAGCTGTAACGGTAAAAGCCGTCTTTTTGTGGCCTTATTAAGAAAACTTAATATTCCTGCGAGACTGGTAGGCGGATTAATTTTAAACAGCGGCAGCAAAAGAACCTCCCACCAATGGGCCGAGGCCTATATCGAAGGTCATTGGGTTCCCTTTGATATGATTAATAACCACTTTATGCAGTTGCCGTCCAACTTCTTGACCCTCTATTATGGTGATAAATCACTCTTTACCCACTCTCTTAATATCAATTTTGATTACCGTTTTAGCATTAAAAAGAAACTGATATCGAACTCTTTAGCCCAACGCTCTTCAAAAGAGTCTGTTTTTACGGCAGTCGATTTTTACAAGATGTTTGAAAAGATCGGGGTCTCCCAAAACCTTTTAATTATTATTTTGATGATACCTATTGGTGCATTGGTTATCGTGATCTTTAGAAATGTCATAGGTATCGAAACCTTTGGAACTTTTTTGCCGGCATTGATCGCAACAGCTGCCCGTGAAACGGGTATTTTTTGGGGATTGATAGGGTTTATGCTTATTATTTTTGTAGCAGCAACGGTAAGGAAGTTTTTGGATTGGCTGGGATTGTTGCATTCGCCTAAGATGGCTATCATGTTGACTTTTGTCGTAATTACACTGCTGGTGCTCAGTATGATAGGTGTGAAGCTTGAACTCTTTGAGTTCGCTCATATTACACTTTTCCCTATCGCTATTTTGGCTATTACGGCAGAACGTTTTGCCATCATAGAAGCGGAAGAGGGTTTAGGAAGGGCTTTGAGACTCTCGTTTACGACGATGATCGTGATTATTGCGGCATACAGTGTGATGACGGCTCTGTTTATGCAGTCACTTTTTGTCGCTTTTCCGGAACTTTTACTGATTGTTATTGTGTTAAATCTCTGGATCGGAAAGTGGATTGGTATTCGTCTGACCGAGTTTATACGTTTTAGAAAATTGATCTTTGGACGCTCTGATGCTTAGCATGAAATATTGGACGGCAACCGTTTTACGGTGGCTGAAAAACAGTGAACAGATAGTCAGCATGAACAACAGGAATCTGGGTTATATCTATCCAAGCAATGCCCGAAAGCATTATAAACTGGCAGATGATAAGCTGCAGACCAAGAGACATCTGCAATCTCAGGGGTGTGATGTTGTTAAGACCTATGCCGTCTATCAACACTTTTATGAGTTGACGGATCTTCACAATCACTTAAAAGGGTATGAGAGCTTTGTTATCAAACCGGCTCAAGGAAGCGGTGGTCAAGGGATCATTGTAGTAGTGGGCCGTAAAGAGGGAGGGTTTGTTACTGCGGGAGGCAAATTTCTGACCCATAAAGAGATACAAAAACATATCGGAAATATCATCTTTGGGGTCTACTCTTTAGGGATGAATGATTCGGCCATTGTTGAGGCCTTTCTGTTAGGGCATGAGCAGATGAGAGAGCTTAACACTGAAGGTCTTTGTGATGTCAGATTGATCTATTATAAGGGACAACCGGTGCAGGCGATGTTAAGAGTAGCCACCAAAGCTTCTGACGGAAAAGCTAATTTGCATCAAGGGGGTATCGGAATTGCCGTGGATATCAGATCGGGGTTAACTATGTTTGCCCAGATGAAACGCGTCGATATTTCTCACCATCCTGACACGGGGATTGCGTTAACAGGAAAGCAGCTTCCGATGTGGAGTGAGGTTCTGACCCTATGTGAAAAAGTAGCCAAAAGTATGCCATTGAAGTATCTGGGGATTGATGTCGCTTTGGCTGCCGATGCACCTTATATACTTGAAGTGAATGCTAGACCGGGTATTGAGATACAAAACGTCAATCACAAAGGTATGAGAAAACTGCTGGAGGCTGTATCATGATCAGGTATCTCTCTAAAGCGATACAGAGTTTCTTGCCTATTGTTTTGGTTTTACTTACGATTTTTATCGTGATATTGACTGTAGAGTTCAAAGCAACTATGGCAGCCAATGAAGTTCATATCATTCATATTGTACAGCAAGATAAGAGTGTTGAGAGTGATGATGAAATCGAGGATGAAACAGAGACACAGCTTGATACCAACCCTTTGTATCTCAAGGCCAAAGAGGCATTAGCGAACAATGATTACAATCTTACGAAAAAGTTGTACCGCAAATTGATTGTTGATTACCCCAGTGCAAAGCTTTATAATCGACTGGGTGTTGTGTACTATAAACAGCAAAACTATAAAAAAGCATTACAATCTTATGCCAATGCACTCAGACACGATAAACGCTACTATCGAGCGTACTATAATCGGGCTTTGTTATACAGCCGCAATGATCTATTGGATAAAGCAATCGAAGATTATAAGCGTGCCATTTTATACCACCCCTACCATTTCAACTCCTATGTGAATCTCGCTGCAGTCTATGCAAAACTTGATGATCACGAAAATTCTATTAATATCTATACCAAAGCGATTCCACTAAGCAGTGGGAAAAAAAGAGCTAACATTTTTCTAAGATTGGGAAAACTTTATATATCCAAAGATCTTGTAAAAGCTAAAGCCTATTTGCTTCAAGCTGTTCGTTTGCAACCAAACTCTCTAAAAGCCAGACTTGCTTTGGCGACAATGGAACCCGACAGCAAGCTTCAAGAAAAAGAGCTCTTAAGACTTATAGAACTTCATCCCTTAAAATGGGAGCCCGTTTATGAACTGGGTCGTATCTATGAAACGCAAAAAGCGTATACGCAGGCGATACAAATGTATGAGAGTTATCTGCAAATCGTTCCTAATGATAGTGAGGCACTATTTGAACTGGCAGGCATATATACTTTGGTAAAAAAGTATAAAGAGGCATTGAGTTTGTATGAACAACTTGAACAAATTCAGCCCTCATCGATGAGTGTTCAATTAAAAATATTGACACTTTATATCAAGAGTAAACGTTTCAGTGAGGCTTTGGAAAAAAGCCGTTTGATACTTAAAACAGTGCCTCAGGATAAAAAAACACTTATGGCTCAAGCAGATATTTATGAGGCGATGTTAAAACCGGATCTTTATTATAAAGCTTTAAAAAAAGTTTTGACCCACTACCCTAAAGATGGACACGCCTTAAGTCGTATGGCTGAATACTTTGCTATGGTTAAGAAGTATGACAAAGCTCATCGGTGGATTGATAAAGCGATTGCTTTAGATTTACATGAGTATAGGTATTGGTATATCAAAGCAAAGATTTATGAGCAGATGCAAGCCTTGCATAATGCGGTTGGCATGTATGAAAAAGTACTGACATTTAAAAAAGATCATAAAAGGTCACTTTTTGCGGTATCCAAAATATTGTATGATCTTAAGTCGTATGATAAGGCATTGTCGTATGCACTTAAAGCGGATCAATTGGACCCCAATGATGAGCATATCCAATATCTGATTGTCAAGATCTACATGACTCAAAAAAAGTACGAAGAAGCAGAAAATCGTGTTGAAAAAGCTCTTGTTGAGCATAAAAAGAGCTATAAACTTTTAAGACAAAAAGCACTGATACGATCTAAAACTCACCGAAATGAGTCAGCTGCCAAGATTTTTGGGGAGTTGGTCGATCAAAAACCAAGTTCTGCGTCACTACGCTATCTGTATGCCCGTTCACTTAAAAAAAGCAAGCAGTATGAAAAAGCTCTCAAAGAGATAAAAAAAGCTTTGCAGTTGCGAGAAAATTTTCAAAAAGCTTTGAAACTTAAGAAGCAGATAGAGTATAAATTAAAAGGAGAGTAATGAAGTTTCGTTTCGCTATTTTAGCCGTAGTTTTGATTTTTAGTACAGTGAATGTGGGGGCGGTAACGGTGACTAATAGCGTGACCAAGCAAGAGAGTATCCAGAAAAAAAAATTAAAAAAGAAAAAAAAGAGTAAGAAGAGAAAGAGAAAAAGTGTTAAGAAGAAGCGAAAGGCTAAAAAACGAAGCGTTAAGGATCAGCATAGATTCAAAAAGCA
>JBFHUP010000124.1:0-5614 GCA_041589975.1 Sulfurimonadaceae bacterium
GATTGATAATGGAAGAAATTAAAGCTAAAAAGAAATTTGGTCAAAATTTCTTAAAAGATCAAAGTATTAAAAACCAAATCGTCGAAGCGATGCCCCATACCAATCACTTGATTGCAGAGATTGGGCCTGGCTTAGGTGATTTAACACATCATTTAGTCAAGATCAGAAGTGTTCACGCTTTTGAGGTCGATACAGACTTATGTAAACATTTGAACCACGAGTTTAAAACGGAAATCGCCAATGGAGATCTCACACTTCATTGCGGTGATGTTTTAGAGCGTTGGGGTGATCAGAGTCAAGATAAAACTGCTTCTTTGGTGGATGTAGATTATGATTTGGTAGCAAATCTGCCCTACTACATCGCGACAAAAATTATCTTGCAAGCTCTTGAAGACCCTAAATGCAAAAATATGCTTGTTATGGTTCAAAAAGAGGTCGCTGATAAGTTCAGTGCAGATGTGGGGGAGAAAGCTTTTTCGGGGTTAGCCGTTCTAACTCAGAGTGTGGCAAAGGCACGCACGGTAGTGCATGTACCGCCCGAAGCTTTTAACCCGCCGCCTAAAATCGATTCTGCCGTTGTGCTGATCGAAAAGGATGGAACGCTGCCGATCGAGGGCTTTAGCAATTTTCTTAAGATTGCTTTCGCACAACCTCGTAAAACCTTAGCGAAAAACTTAAGCTCTCACATTAGCAAACCGCTAATCAGTGAAGCTTTTGACTCTTTAGATATCTCTGCCACAATTCGACCTCACGAGACCTCTACACTGCTGTATCATAAATTATATAGTATATTAAAAGGAACGTTTGATGGATCAAAACAACAACGAAAACAGTCAAAACGAACAAAATCAGAACCCAAATCGTAATAGAAACAACAATAGAAACAGAAACCGTAACCGCAACCGCAACAATCCACACCGCGAAGTCAACGGTAACGTAAAAGAAGAGCATAAAGATATCAATGGTAATCTCAAAGAGGAAAATACACGTAACCATAGAAATCCTAGCCGCAATCACAACCCAAATCGTAATGCTAACCGCAACCGCAATAACCAAGATAGCGGAGATGGAGCTAACAAAGCAGGCAATAACCGTAATAACCCGAACAATAAAAGCAACGGGAACAAAAACCGCGGTGGGCGTAAACCACGCAAATTTGAACTTAAAGTAGACCCGACACTGGTAGAGTGTGTAGAAAAAAACATGGCAGCCCATCTGGCACGTCTGAATCCGCACAACAAACTAGACCTCAATGCCAAAGGATCAGTTCGTATTACACCTCTGGGCGGTCTTGAGGAGATCGGTGGTAATATCACCGTTATCGAGACTGAAAATGAAGCGATCTGTGTTGACGTAGGGATGTCATTCCCGGATGAAACGATGCATGGTGTTGATATTTTAGTACCAAACTTTGATTATCTGCACCAGATTAAAGATAAACTGGTCGCTTATATTATTACCCATGCTCACGAAGATCATATCGGTGCCGTACCGTATCTATTCAAAGAACTTCAGATGCCAATCTATGGTACCGCTTTTCCATTAGCACTCATTGCCAACAAATTTGATGAACATAAAATGAATGATAATCGTAAATATTTTCGTCCGATTGAAAAGCGTCAGGTGATCCAAGTCGGAAATGACTTTAAACTGGAGTGGATTCACATGACCCACTCTATTTTAGACTCCTCATCTCTGGCTGTAACAACAGAGATGGGAACGATCATCCATACAGGTGACTTTAAATTTGACCATACACCAGTAGATGGTCTTCCGGCAGATCTACACCGTTTGGCTCACTATGGTGAGCAGGGTGTTGTCGCCTTATTGTCTGACTCTACCAACTCTTACAATCCAGGAATTACCAAATCTGAGCTCTCTGTCGCTCCAGCCTTTGATAAGCTGATGAGTAAACATGAAGGTCGTATCTTTATGTCAACCTTCTCATCCAATATCCACCGTGTACAACAAGCCATCGCTTACGGTATCAAATATGGCAGAAAAGTGTGTGTCATTGGTCGTTCCATGGAAAGAAACATTGAGATCGCATTGCAGTATGGTTATATTAAATTTGATCGCAAACACTTTATTGACCAAGATGAAGTCAGTCGCTATGATGATAAAAAGGTCCTTATCATCACCACAGGAAGCCAAGGTGAGACCAACTCGGCTCTATTTAGAATGTCCCTAGGTGAACACCGCCATGTCAAGATCAATCCAACCGATCTGATCATACTTTCTGCTCGTGCGATTCCGGGTAATGAAGCGGGAATCTCAAAGATGCTTAACTTCTTACAAAAAGCCGGTGCTCAAGTTGCTCCAGCAAGTAGTGATATCCACGTTTCAGGGCACGCGGCTCAGGAAGAGCAAAAACTTATGCTTCGTCTTGTTAACCCTAAATTCTTCTTACCAATCCATGGTGAGTATAACCACGTATTTAAGCATGCCCAAACAGCTAAAGAGTGTGGTATTCCGGAACGCAACATCCTACTTATGGATGATGGTGCCCAGATTGAGATCACTCCTAAATATATGAGAAAAGTACGTTCTGTGAAGTCTGGTAAGAAATTTATCGATAATCAGAACAACCAAGAAGTACCTGCGGATCTTGTCGAAGATAGACAAAAACTGGCAAGTGACGGAATCGTTAATGTCATTCTGCAGCTTTCCAAAGATAAAGCTCAACTTATCTCCAAACCGCGTATCAGTTCTATGGGTCTTATTGGCCATAAACAAGAGCGTACCTTTGCTTCAGAGATTGAAGATACAATTGAGACCTATTTAGTGAATATCAAAGAGGGTCTGATTGAAAATCCAAAAGCTTTAGAAAATGATATGCGTCAAGTTATCCGCAAGCAGATCTATCGTAAGTATAAGCGTTATCCAATTATTCAACCAACCATATTTGTAAACTAAGCGTGCCTCTCACCATGTGAGGGACGTGATAATCGCAAAGGTGTCCATGAGCTACGAACAACACCATTCACATTGCCAAGCTGATCTCTCACCCAAACCACACATCCTGCTAGTTGAAGATAATCGTATCAATATCAAATGGACCATGATGCTTTTAGGCCGTTATGATTATGAGGTTGACTACGCCCAAAATGGTGAGCAGGCTGTAACTATGGCCCAAAAGAAACGTTACGCTCTTATCCTTATGGATATTGACATGCCCATCATGAATGGTATAGAGGCAACGCAACGCATCAAAGCGTATGAAAAACAGCACAATTTAACCCCAACACCTATTGTAGCTCTAACGTCACACGACCAAGAGGGAGAACGCGAAAAAATTTTGGCCCAAGGGCTTGATGAGCACTTAGGCAAACCGCTTAAACTCTCCGAACTGGAAGATCTTTTTAATCGTTATGAGACTCAAGCCCACTCCAAAGAGCACTAGCTAACTTTAGCTCTATATAGCTTTTAACCTAACTTCTTAAGCCAAAAAGCAGTTTTCTTTAACTATCATAAAATAAAAAGAGCTTATATGTCTATACATTTAGCTTGGAAAAGTTTTGTCACCTCTGACCTTAACCTTCCAAAAGATGATAGCCGTTACCGTCGAGTCTATTTAATCAATACAATCTCTTTACTGGTCATCACCGCCCTTATATTTTATATCATTTTTAATCTGCTTGTCACCAAGCTCTATATGCTTGCTTTTTTTGAAGCCATTGTTCTTATTATCGCTTTTATCCCCGTTTTTATATTGCGTAAAATTCACAATGTGGAACTTGCCGCAACCATTGTAACCATCAATCTTTTTATACTTTTAATCTTTTTTATCTATGATCAAAATCATAATGATTATGCTCTGGCTCAAGCCGTATTTCTACCAACCTTGGCGATCTTTTTAAAAGGTAAACGTTTTGGATTAATTTACAGCTCTATTTTTATTGCACTGGTCCTCATGATTGCCTATCAAGGAATCAATGTTTGGGAACCGGTTCCGTTCACCTTTACCTCATTTGTCAATCTCTTTACCACCTATCTTTTTGTTATTATTATGGTCTATTATTTTGAAAGCAGTCGCAAAGAGGCTTTTACTTTTATCAAAGAAGCCTCTGAAAGAGAGTACCAAAACAACCTCAAACTGCATGAAAAAACAATTTTGCTTAATCATGCCAATGTCGAACTTATGGAGTATAAAACAGATCTGGAAAAAAAAGTTGATGAGATGGTGGAAGCCAAACGTGCCCAAGACCATATCCTGACGCAGCAATCAAAAATGGCAGCCATGGGGGAGATGATGTCCGCCATTACCCATCAGTGGAAACAACCGTTAACAACAACTTCATCTATTGTAGGAAATATCAAAGTAGAAGAGCAGTTTAAAGAGAATCCCAATGAAAAAATTATTGACAATATGAATAAAATTGAGTATCAGCTCAATTTTATGAATCAGACCATTAATGATTTCTCCAACTTCTTTAAGCCTGAAAAGACCAAAGAGCCTTTTAATCTTGCCCAAGTGTGTCGAACTGTCATCAAACTGCTTCAATCACAACTTTATAGTAAAAACATTCAACTGCATACCCAATTTGAAGATGAAGATCTACAGGTCACCAGTTATAAAAATGAATTTATTCAGGTACTGCTTAATATCATCAACAATGCCAAAGATGCCATTATGGAACAAATCAGAGAGGATAAACTCTCCTCTGGCGGCGGTAATATCCATCTCAAAACTTTTTCCAATCAGGGTAAAATATATATTACTATTGAAGATAATGCGGGAGGCATACCTCAAAAGGTATTGCCTCATATCTTTGAACCCTATTTTACCACCAAAACTGTATCCAATGGAACAGGAATAGGTTTATATATGTCCAAAGCAATCATCGAAGAGAGTATGGGCGGATCACTTACAGCAACAAACGGGGAAGACGGTGCGATCTTTACTATTATCCTTTAAACCTCTGCTAATTGCTGCGATTGTAGTGTTTATTATTGTTGTCAACTTTTTACCTCAAATCGAAAAAATGACGCTACAAAACATTGACCGATCACTCGAACGTGCACTCATAAGTTTTGGTACCGCCAAAGGCCTTAATGCGATTATCTCTGTTGCTCAGGGAACTGAAATCGCTGCAACGCCGGCAGGTGTCGGTGTCAATTTCGCCGTTGGAGAACTGCTTGATCCCATCAATGATATGGTAGAACGCTTCTCATGGGTGATGCTGGCCTCATCCGTTTCACTCGGAATTCAAAAGCTCTTAACCCTGCTTTTTAGTAGTCTGTATCTGAAGCTTTTTCTGGCTGCAATGCTTGTTGTACTCTTTTATGCTTTTTTAACAAAAAGAGAAAAAACAGCAATATTTACGCTAAAAATTGCCATTTTTGTACTCATTTTACGCTTTAGTTTGCCTATTTTTGCCTTTTTAAGTCAAAATCTTTACACTGCTTTTTTAGCCTCAAGCTACAAAACTTCAACCTTGGCTCTTCAAGAAACAACGCATCAGGCCAAGGTACTGCATGAACATAAAACCTCAGAGCCATCCCTTTCAGTCTGGGGAACAATCAAACATGCCTATAAAAGTACGGCAGAATCGCTTAATATTAAAAAACGCATCACTGAACTCACATCCAAGCTTAATGAGACTTTCAATCA
>JBFHUP010000125.1:0-5584 GCA_041589975.1 Sulfurimonadaceae bacterium
GGTAGTATGAAGTCCATCATGGGCATGATCCCGGGTATGAGCAATATGGCAAGTGCTTTAAAAGATCTTGACCTGGAAAATTCCCCAGAACTTAAAAACATCCGAGCGATGATCGGTTCGATGACAAAAAAAGAGCGTCAGAATCCAGACCTGCTTAATGCTTCACGAAAAGAGCGTCTGGCTAAAGGTGCCGGCATCTCATTGGTCGAAGTCAATCAAGCGATCAAGAAGTTTAAAAACTCAGCCAAGATGGCTAAGAAGTTCTCCGGTAAAAACGGCATGAAAGATCTGCAGGCTATGATGCAAGGCGGCGGACCGCAAGGTTTTGGTCGTAGATAGTCTTTTATCAAGAAAGCTTTACTTTCCAATAAAAACAGGTTATAATTCCGTTATCGAAATACTATGCTTAAACAATACCTCTGTGATGAGTGTAGTTCGTAACTTTTTAAAGTTGCATGTTGACGTCTACGTAGTGGCGGTTAGAGGCACGTTTTTATAAACACAATTCTTATATAAACCTCTGCCGATTTCCCTATTACTTACACTTTTACATAATACTTTGATACAATAAATTTCAAGGAAATATAATGACAACAATCAGACTTACTCGTATGGGTAGAAAAAAAGCTCCATTTTACAGAATCGCGGTAACAGATAGCCGTAAACGTCGTGATGGTGGTTGGATTGAACTAATTGGTTATTACAATCCAATGGTTGAACCAAAAGCTATTAAAGTTGATGAAGAGCGTCTTAACTACTGGTTAAGCGTTGGTGCTCAGATGAGTGACCGTGTTAAAAAGATTACTGGTAAATAAAAGTGGTCGAAGAGTTTGTAGCAGAATATGCCAAACTTATTGTTAATTTTCCCGAAGAGATAGAAGTGGTTCATTCTCAAGAGGGCGAGGTCAAGCAGATCATTATCTACACGCATAAAGATGATGTAGGTAAACTTATCGGTAAAGAGGGTAAGATGATCGGTGCGATCAAAACGATGATATCGGGCTGCAAAGCTAAAGATAGCATGAGCTACCGTATCAACGTCGAAGCAAAGAGATAAACTTTTGAAAGAGAAAGTTTATGTCGCCAAAGTTGGAAAAAGCGTGGGGCTTGCCGGGGAAAATCGTCTCATTTTAGATACGGATTTTCCGGAACAGTTCCATAAAGGTGCAACGTTTGAGAGTAAACGCGGTCCTTTGGTTGTAGATTCGTATAATGAAAACCGCGGACTTATTAAGTTCGAAGGGGTTAACAGTCGCGAAGATGCTAAAAAGATGACCAACCTTGAACTTTATACAACAAAAGATGCAACCAAAGAGGAGATCGCTTTAAAAGAGGGCGAGTTTTTTTGGTTTGACATCATCGGTTGTTCTGTTTATGAAGATGAGACCCTTTTGGGTGTGGTGACTTCAGTGGAACGGCTTGAACCGACAGATTATCTGATGATTAAGACAGCAGATGCCCTGTTGGGTGAAAAAAAAGCAAAAAGTTTTATGATTCCTTACATCGATCACTTCATTATCCAGACGGATATTGGAACAAAACGGATCGATGTTCAGGGCGGATTAGATATTTTAGAAGCGAGTTAAGCTAATGCGTTTTACCTTTGTGACTCTGTTTCCTCAGTTGATCGAGGGATATTTTGAGGACTCAATTTTAAAACGTGCGATTGCCAGCGGGTGTCTTAGTGTTGACTATCTCAATCCCAGAGATTTTTCAACTAACAAACATGAAAAAGTGGATGCCCCGCCTGCAGGAGGGGGAGCGGGGATGGTGATGTCTCCGCAGCCGCTTTATGATTGTTTAACACATTTACGTGAGCAGTCGCCTGATGTTCATACTGTTTTTTTAACGCCGGTTGCGAAGGCTTTTGTGCAAAACGATGCCAAACGTCTCGCAGGAAAAAAGCATATCGCTTTTGTAAGTGGCCGTTATGAAGGCATTGATGAACGGATCATTGAAACTTTTGCTGATGAAGTTTATTCGATTGGTGATTATATCTTGACGGGTGGGGAGTTAGCCTCCTTGGTCATGACGGATGCGATCAGTCGAATGGTAGATGGCGTGTTAGGAAATAGCGAATCTTTAGAGACGGAATCGTATGAAACGTTTCTTTTGGAAGCTCCTTCCTTTTCGAAACCTGCAAATTATAAAAATATGCTTATCCCATCAGAATTTCTAAAGGGAAATCATAGTAAAATTTGCGAATTAAAACTAGACCTCTCACGATCCAAGACGAAATATTTCCGTCCGGACGACAGCAAGAGGCATAAGCTAAGGACATAGCATGAGAAATAAATATATTGAGAGCTTTGAAGCAGCTCAAATTGCCAATAAAGAGATGCCTGAGTTTAGAGCGGGTGACACTATCCGTCTAGCTATCACTATTAAAGAGGGTGATAAGACTCGTGTACAAAATTTTGAAGGTGTTTGTATTGCGATTCGTGGTACTGGTGCAGGCCGTACTTTTATCGTTCGTAAAATTGGTGCAAACAGTGTCGGTGTTGAGCGTATCTTCCCATTATACGCAGAGAGCATTGTAAGTATTGATGTACTTCGTCGTGGTAAAGTACGTCGTGCGAAACTATTCTACCTACGTGAACTACGTGGTAAAAAAGCTCGTATCCAAGAGCTTCGCCGTAAATAATTTTCCTCTTTTGAGGAAAAACCTCTCTTTTTAAACTTAAAACCCCTTTTACGACACTATTTATCCCATTAACTTAAAATTTTAATCTAACTTTTTAATCTTCATCAAGATATAACACTATTTAGTGCATAATGTTTTATAAACCTAATGTTATTAATCAGAGTTCCTAAGGAGGGGTTATGCAGTTCGACTTTTTTCTTAAACTTCTTAAAGAGTCGTTTAGAGATTTGATGCCCATTGTTGCAGTTATATTGGTATTTCAACTACTGATATTGCAGGTAGTTCCTGATGGATGGGAAAGTACAACAATTGGTTTGGTTATTGTTGGTGTCGGTCTGGCTGTCTTTCTTCTGGGACTTGAGATCGGTATCTTTCCTGTGGGAGAGAAGTTGGCTCATAACTTTGCCTCTAAAGGGGTAACGTTTTGGATTCTGATCTTTGGTTTTATGATTGGTTTTGGTACAACCATTGCCGAACCGGCTTTGACTGTTATCGCTGAAAAAGCAGCAGCTATTAGTAGCGGGCGTATTGATTCCGATACACTTCGTTATGTTGTAGCTCTCTCCGTCGGGTTTGCGATCCTTTTAGGGGTGTTTCGTATCATCAAAGGTCATCCGATTCATTACTACATCATTGTGGGCTATATTCTGGTAGTCAGTGTTACCTTCTTTGCTCCAAGCGAAATTATCGGGCTGGCTTATGACCTTGGAGGTGTAACGACTTCGACGGTCACGGTTCCATTGGTGGCAGCATTGGGTATTGGTCTGGCATCCACGATTAAAGGGCGAAATCCCGTCATTGATGGCTTTGGATTGATCGCTTTTGCCTCACTGACACCGATGATCTTTGTACAGATCTACGGTATCGCAGTTTATAACCTTGTGGAGGTTAAAGAGGTGGCCAAAGTGGTTATAGAGGCTAGGGTCTCTGAAGTGGCTACCATATCGGTACACAGCATCGCGGTGGGACTGCTCAATGTCGTTAAAGATGTTGCTCCAATTTTAGCCATAATCTTTTTCTTTCAGTATGTGGTGCTGCGTAAGCCTATTGAAAATCTTAAAAGTGTTCTGTATGGTTTTGCTTTTGTTATTATAGGTCTGTATGCCTTCATCCTGGGACTTGAATTGGGTCTCTTTTCACTGGGTGAGAGTATGGCCTATCAGCTTACCAATATGGGCTCCAATCCGCTTATTTATGCCTTTGCTTTTGCGATTGGTTTTTCAACGACCATGGCAGAACCAGCCCTTATGGCGATTGCGAAAAAAGCCAGAGAGATTAGTGATGGGACGATTAATGACTTTGTTCTGAGAATCTTTGTTGCAGGTGGTGTGGCGATCGGTATTGCCTTAGGAAGTTTTCGTATCATAGATGGTGGTCATATTCATTACTACATCATTGTGGGTTATATCATCGTGATTTTCCTTACCTATATCGCTCCTAAGTATATCATCCCGATTGCTTACGACAGTGGCGGGGTAACGACATCAACTGTAACGGTTCCGCTTGTTGCTGCACTGGGTATTGGATTAGCGACCAACATTGAGGGGCGTGATCCACTTATTGACGGATTTGGATTGATCGCTTTTGCGTCACTCTTTCCTATGATTACAGTCATGCTTTATGGTATCATCAGTGAAAGAGTCGGTTCTAAAAGTGACAGTGAGATTGAGAGAACCTCACCGATCAAGGGAAGTATCGAGGATGTGGAGGATATGAGTTTGTCAACAGTCAATGTAAACGCTTCAGAAACACACAGACACTCTTTAGCACTTAATTTTAATGCAGTTGTTGTCATCGTACCTCAAAATAAAAAAGAGGATGCTATTCATGCTGCACGTGATGCAGGAGCAACTGGGGTGACGGTACTTGATGCACACGGTATGGGGCTTAGAAAAATGGCAAACATGTACCGTATGAATTATGAAGCCAGTGATGCTGTATTACTGTTTATCCTGCCGGAAGCCCTTGTAGGTGAGGTGATTAAGTTTATCATCCATCGTCTCCATATCACGACTACAGGTGATGGTATTGCGTTTTCGTTTCCGATCACTCATATGAAAGGTATCAGTCTCGATCAGTCACAAATCTTTGAAGAGGAGATCGAGGAGCTTAAAGTGCATGATCATTTAAGTAGTGAGGATCCGGTGCCTGACGATATGCATTGTAGCTTGACAGACGAAGATTGTGTTGATGAGGCTAAAAAATCCAAATAGCGACGCATTCGCTAAATTCCATTTAGTGGAATTTGGCATCAGCCTTTAGGCTAGAGCTGCGTTGCCTTCGTCGTCACGTACTTCTAGTACGCTTCCTCCTTGTCGCCTTGCTACTACATCACTCTTTGAATTTTTAAAAGGTATTGGAGATATGGAAAAAACCTTTGATAGTAAATATTGTAAAGTTGAGTATCTGAATGATATTAATGCAGTGGTTTGTCAATGGAAACAAAAATGTAGTTATGAAGATTATCGTAATCCATTAAGATATGGTCTGGATTTATTACATCATCACAGAGCTATAACTTGGATAACTGATACTACAAATGGCTTTGAAAATGAATTAAAAGATACCGAATGGTTATTACAAGAGTTTCTGCCTGAAGTGATTAAAAGTAGATGCGAAAATGTTTATTTCATAATAGCTAGACAAAGTCCGTTGCATCTTGAAATAGATAATCAGATGAATGCACTGTCTCAGTTTTTCAATGTCAAAAAGTTAGAAAAAATAAAAGAGGTTAAAACTCTTTCATAGCTCTTGCAATATCACGTTTTTGACTTTTTTCTTTTAAGGACTGACGTTTATCATGAAGCTGTTTACCTTTAGCCAGAGCTATCTGAACTTTGACGAGGTTTTTATGGTTAAAAAACATCGATAGGGCTACGATGGTCATGCCGTCTTGGTCGACTTTTTGTTGCAGTTTATTGATCTCTTTACGGTGTAGTA
>JBFHUP010000126.1:0-5563 GCA_041589975.1 Sulfurimonadaceae bacterium
ATGAGCCAAAACTCAAAGTCTCTATCGTGACAGCCCGATCGGCTCCATCTCATGAGAGGGTGATCAATACCATGAGGACATGGGATATCATGGTCAACGAAGCTTTCTTTTTAGGCGGCATCGAGAAGAAAAAGGTGCTGGAAGTTCTGAATCCTCACATCTTTTTTGATGATCAAAAACTACATTTAGAAAAAGCATCAGATGTCTTGCCATCTGTACACATACCATTTGGAATAAGGAATATATCATGAGTAAATTAGAAGTCGTCAATCCGTTTAATGGAGCACATTTAACAACACTGGATATTATGGATAAAGTACAAATCGATGCTATTTTAGACACAGCGGTAAACGCTTTTGAAGATCAAAAAAACTGGATTCCGAAACATGAGCGTGTCGCTATCTTAGAACGTGTTATGGAGATCATGAGTGGTCGTATCGACGAGCTTACGCGAATAGCTGCCAGTGAGGGTGGTAAGCCTTATATGGATTCTAAAGTTGAGGTCGAGCGTGCTATTAATGGTGTCAAACTTGCTATCGAACACCTAGGTGCTTTTGAGGGTAAAGAGATCGCTATGGGTCATACGGCAAGTTCAGTCAATCGTATGGCTTATACAATGAAAGAGCCTATTGGTGTCGTTGCTGCTATTTCAGCCTTTAACCATCCACTTAATTTGGCGGTCCACCAAGTCGTACCTGCACTGGCTGTTGGATGTCCAGTGATTATCAAACCTGCTCCGACAACACCGATGTCAGCTATGAACTTTGTAGAGATTTTGTATGAAGCAGGTCTTCCAAAAGCGTGGTGTCAAGTTGTAGTGTGTGATAATGCCGAAGCAGAGTATCTAGCTGTTAGTCCAAAGATCGATTATTTGACATTTATCGGTTCGGGAGCCGTGGGCTGGTATCTAAACTCCAAAGTAGCACCGGGTACGAGAGTCGGTTTAGAACATGGTGGTGTGGCACCGGTTATCGTTGAGCCGGATGCAGATATGACGGAACTGATTCCAGCACTAGCAAAAGGTGGATTTTACCATGCGGGTCAGGTGTGTGTATCGGTTCAGCGTATCTTTGTGCATAGTTCCATTGTAGATGAGGTAGCCACTAAACTTACTGAGGCTGCGACTAAGATGGTCGTAGGCGATCAGTTAGACCCTAAGACAGAGATCGGGCCGATCATTACGTCTGATGCCAGAGAGAGAATCGCCTCATGGGTTGATGAAGCGGTTCAGGGTGGAGCCAAACTTCTTTGCGGTGGTAACAAAGTAGGTCAGAGCTGTTATGAAGCAACCATTTTGCTAAATCCTGCAAAAGATGCTAAAGTTAGTACACAAGAGGTTTTTGGTCCCGTGGTATGTATCTACAGCTATGATGATATTGAAGAGGCATTTGATCGTGCAAACTCTTTAGAAGTATCGTTTCAAGCCGCAGTATTTACTAAAAATATCGATACGGCACTTAAAGCAGTCAAACGTCTTAACGGAACGGCAGTGATGGTGAATGATCATACAGCATTTCGTGTAGACTGGATGCCGTTTGGCGGAGCGAAAGCTTCAGGTCTGGGACTGGGTGGTATTTCATACTCTATGGAAGAGATGAGTAACGAAAAACTGATGGTGATTAAAAGTCCATTTTTATAAACTAAAGGACGACTATGGCAGATCTATTTGATAAAAAGGCCCAGGATTGGGATAGTATGCCGATCCCGACTCAGCTGAGTAAAACGATAGGTCCTGCCATCCTTAAGCAGATTGATATCAGAGATGATATGTCTGTTTTAGACTTCGGTGCAGGTACAGGCCTTTTAACGGCTCATATTACTCCCTTGGTTCATGATATTGCAGCTGTTGATATCTCTCAATCAATGCTTGATAAACTGGTAGCCAAACCGGAGTTTTCGGGTAAAGTTAAGGCCTATTGTCAAGATATACTGCATCGACCGCTTGACAGAGAGTTTGATCTTATTGTGAGTGCCATGGCCATGCATCATGTAGAAGATACGGTTATGATGCTAGAAACCTTTGCCAATCACCTTAAAATAGGGGGGCGTATCGCTTTGGCTGATCTGGATGCAGAAGATGGAAGTTTTCACCCTGAAGAAACCGAGGGTGTTTTTCATATGGGCTTTGATCGTCAAGCATTTGGGATGATGTTAGAAGAGGCGGGCTTTGTAGATATCAGTTTTTGTACCGCTTATACGGTCCACAAAGAGGATAAGAGCTATCCAATATTTTTAGTTACAGCTACAAAGATATAGCTACAGACTTGTAAAAGCTACGATACCGGTAATCACAAGTTTACCGCCTATAAGCTCAATGGTGAGATTTTCAATACTTTTACCCACTTTTTCTTCATTATTGATCTCCATACGTTCTGTAACACGCATAGAGGCAAAGGCTTTATTGCCCTTAACGGTGATCTCTACCTGAGAGACTTCATGATCGTAAGAGGTTGTTGCTTTCATGCCTTGTTCGAGCAGTTGAATATATTGAGCCTTAGTGACTCTCATGCTTTGTGCTTTACCGTTGATAGTAATATTCATGGTAATAGAAGCACCGGGATGAATGAGACTAGAGATCGTCGCTACATCCATGTCTGATGCTGCTTCGTCAAGTTTTTCAATCATCTCCTCTACCGAAGATTTAGTCAGTTCTTGTGCACAAAGCGGCGTCAGTGCTAACGAGGCCAATATTAGAGTAGTCATCAGATTAATCAATTTCATAAAGTATCCTCACGGTTTTTGTCAATATTATAGCAAAGTGGCTTAAAAGTAGATCTTTAGTTTACTAAAGAGGCTTCAGGTTTGCCCAGTAAATAGCCTTGTGCATAGTCAATACCCAACTCTTTAACGATGTCATAGATCTTTTGAGAGTGGACATATTCGGCGATGGTTTTCATATTGAGTTTTTTGGCAAAAAGTACCAGAGTTTCAACAACCAGACGAGCGTTATTATCTTGGTCGATGACTTTAATCAAAGAGCCGTCCAGTTTAAGCAGATCCGCTTTGATTCGTGTAATATGTTCAAAGTTGGCATACCCGCTTCCAAAATCATCAATCGCTATCGTAATGCCATAACCCTGACACTTCTCGATAAAGGCCTTGACCACACTATCTTGTTCAAGTGCTTGCGTCTCAAGGATTTCAAGGGTTAAACGATCACCGATATTATATTCACCGACTTTGTTAAAGAAAAACTCTTGCATGTGGACATTAAGAATGTCTTCTATATTAAAATTGATACTAAACTTCAGATCATTATCTTTAAAAGTCTCAAAAGCGTGATGGATCACATTGGTCATGATCTCAAAATAAAGACGGATTTTTTGGGCACTGGATATAAATTTTAGCGGAGGTACGACGGTGCCATCCTTTTTTACCAGTCGTGCCAGACACTCATACTTATCTATCTTGCCTGTTTTGATATCAACGATGGGTTGATAAAAGGGAACAATATTTTTGTGAGTGAGTGCTTCTCTAATATCTTTTGCAGTTTCTAGATTCTCTTTGTGCTGTTCATGCAGCTGAAGATCTTTTTGAAACAGCATAAAGGTCTTATTTTCTTTTTTAGCTTTTTTTAGTGTCATATCTGCATTGGCCAAAGATCTGCCATCACCAAAGATACGGGCAGCTGCTATAGTGGCTGAAATGTGCATCTCATGTGTCTGTAATTGGAAAGGCGTTTTGGAGAGATAATCATAAAGATGGGACATCGTCTCTTTGACATCACTGGATGTGGTTATTATGGCGTATTCGTCACCCGGTAATTTGTAAATCTTTTCGATAGCGGCATGGGAACATCTGCTTAAAAGATCTGCAAAATCTCTTAAAATAGTATCCCCGACCACATGACCATAAAAGTCATTGATAGAGGTGAAATCGTTGATATTCACCAGCATCAGGTATTTATCTTTGAAGTTTATCAAATCCTCAAGCAGTCGTTGCCTGTTAGGCAGATTGGTTAATCTGTCAGTATAGACTTGATTGAGGATATATTGGGTGTTTTCTTGAACCCTGCTTTCTAAATTGTCATTGAGCAATTCAAGCTCTTTAGATACGGCATTGGCAAGATGGGAGAGGACATGGATAGGATTGATCTGAAAATGGTGTTGATGTACAAGGTTTTGACCATACTGCTGTTTTGGTCTGATGCTAGATTCACTGAGAGCTAAGAGGGTCATGGTCTCATTCAGCAGTTGGGACTTGCTGTGACTGTGAAAAAACTCTCCATAGGTAAAAAATCCCACCGTCGGAGCGATCTCTTGTAGGGGACGCAGTTCATTATCTATATAGGAACCCATGAAGCGACGCCGTGCCATACAGGAGTAGATAAAAATTGATTCTACAGGTTTGGATGATAAAATAGAGGCATGGTATTGACTATCTCTTAGGATCTGTTCAACATTACCAATCCCGAATCGAACCTGTTCTCCTTCATGGATGTTGCCTGCAAAGGTAAGCGAACCATCCTTTTTTTTATCCAAGACGGCTCGACCTATAACGATGCCATCACGCTCTAAAACAAGAGGGAACTCAATACCGATCTGAGGCAATCTAAGGGCAAGCTCTTTACCCATATATTTTTCATAGATATCGACTGCAGATATACCATCAAGTTCAAAAAGGTGGTTATCGACAGCCTTGGTAACAGTCATATGTTTTCCGATAGGTATCCAGTTGAAACTATAATCATTTCTAACTTGTAGTTTTTTGTTAAACAGACCTACCGCCACGGCACCTTTGTCATAGATCTCGGATTGAGTAAAGATGAACGTCTGTTTAAGCTGACCATGGTCGCCTGCCATTCCGCCTGAAATGGTGATATCAGAGTTGACAGAACTTAGACCTTTGATATACTCTTCACCATTGGTATGAATACCGTCTGAAAAGGTGATAATAACCTTAAGTCCTTCGCCTGCCAATTGCTTGCCGATCTTACTACCCATATCAAACGAAGCACCGGAATATGCTTTTACGATAGCTGTTTTAAGGGTGGTCTTTTTAAACTGAGAGAAAGAGATGACGGTTTTTTTACCGATAGTGACTCTACCTTCATGGATAGTACCATCATGGGTGGCTCCTATCAAGGCTGCCCGAGGAAAGCGTTGGGAAAAAAGAGCTTGAAGAGTTTTGATCTCAGCTTCTTCAATATAGGAAGAAAAAATTTGGATAAGCAGCTTATCATTATCATTGATATTATGCTCTGCAATAAAATTGTCTAGCTGTGTCTCATCATCATATGTCAGCGTGAAAGTCTTCATGGTCTATTGTACATTAAAAAAGTAAAATAAATGAAAAAAAATTTCACATTTTTAACTAATGTGATAATTCGTGTAAATGATTACATTAAGTGACACTTTGTGACACTTAAGCTGAAATGACTAATCTCAAAATAAGACCCAAGCTGTTATAATCTTCGTATGAATAAAAAACATATATTAATTACCAATGATGACGGCTATGAAGCTCAGGGCCTGATCGCACTTATTGATGCTTTAAAAGATGAGTATCAACTTACCATTGTAGCCCCTTCAACAGAAAAATCTGCCTGTGCTCACAGTTTGAC
>JBFHUP010000127.1:0-5539 GCA_041589975.1 Sulfurimonadaceae bacterium
GCAAATTTGTCGTCATCGATTTTTTCAAAGGTACGAGCCATGTGGCCTTGTTCCAAGTGCTCTAAAAGTTCTTGGGCAAACTCTAAAAGAGCTTTGGCATCTTTGTCTGCTTTGGCCTGTTTTTTGATTTTTTCCAGACGGTTTTGAAGGGTCTCCATATCCGCCAAGATCAGTTCAGTTTCTATGATTTCCACATCACGTATTGGATCAATGCTTCCTTCCGTATGAACGATATTTCCATCTTCAAAACATCGAACGACATGTAAGATGACTTCAGTCTCTCGAATGTTGGCCAAGAACTTATTGCCCAGACCTTCACCTTTACTGGCACCTTTAACCAGACCTGCAATATCTACAAAATCAAGTGTGGCAAACTGCATACGTTCAGGATTGACGATCTCCGCTAATTTATGCATTCTTTCATCAGGAACCGGAACGGTTGCTTTGTTAGGTTCAATGGTACAAAAAGGGTAGTTGGCTGCCTCAGCATTTTGTGCTTTGGTTAAGGCATTAAAAGTTGTTGATTTTCCTACATTTGGTAGACCTACTAGGCCGATACTTAATCCCATAAGTTTTCCTATATCGTTATAATTGTGTGATTATACTCTCTTAAGCTTTATACAACGTTATTTGTCATGCAAGGCTGACTTTTCTTTTTTTCCCGGTCAGGGCTTTAACGACAGCAGTCAGCATCAGTCGATACTTCTTCTCGATATCTTCGTGAGTCTCTTGTGTCTCTTCCAACAGATCGATTTCATTGTCATGACGTTCTGTCGTAACACTTTTTTTGTACTGCAGATCGGAGTGTTTTTTTTGTGCCATACCTAGAGCTTTTTCCTGCTGTTGCAACGCAGCGATTTGATCCCGTTCCTCTTTTTCTAGTGATTTGACTTTTTCTCCCAGATTGTTGCGTGTCATCTCGTCAAGCTTATCTCCTTCGGATGAGAAGGTGTGGCGAATGGTAGAGATCTTTTCAGCTGTTTGCTGCAGCTTTAACTTGTTTTGTTGATAGGTCTGCTCCAAGATTTTGACGTTTGAGAGGGCTTTGGCTATATCATTATCAATGGTGTCAAGAATCGTACCCATCTGATCAATATGGGAATCCTTTTTTAAAAGGCTTTGTTTATAGGATTGATACTGGAAGGCAACATTGGTGATATTAGCCATACTCCATAGCGTGCCTTGGATATCTATAAGCTGTGGTATCTGATACTTTTCTCCTCTAATAACAATCATTCCTTGTGCATAGAACTTTAAAAACTGCTCAGCTTTGGGGTTTTTGTTGATTACACCCTCTAAAAGTTGTTCCGCAAGCATCTCATGCAGTTTATTAAACTGCTGACGTAAGATATAGTTGGTTAAGGCTTTACGCACTTCATTGTCTTGGTTAGAGCGTCTTTTTATAATCTTCATCAAACCATTTTGCAAATATTTTATATGTTCCGATTCAAAGAGTTCATTGCTCATTGTTTGGAAATTAAAATCATTGATGAGCGTCTCTTTCATTAAATGTGGAATCTCTTCATCTAGATTCTTGAAGTGTTTTTGGACAATCTCTTCTAAAGCTTCAGACGGCAGACCCATAAAACGTTTCTCTTGGGAACTCTCTTTTAGGTTCGTTCTGACTGTAATACGAGAGCGTCCAAAAAGAATGGCATAGGTAGATCCTATATCGACGACATGAGGAAGTGTAGCTCTGATGTTGGTTCGGAAGGCCTGATCCTCACACTTAAGTGCGTCACAAATCTTTTTTGTTATCTCTTCGTTGATGATAAGCAGATTAGAACCCTCAATAAACTCAAAATAATCCTTAAAGTGATTAAGAAGTTTATAGGTATGGGTCTGCTGTTGATCAAATTGATTGGACATATAACAGCTTTGACATTAGCTACGAGATGCGACGAGCTCTTGCATGAAAGCAAGGGTGAGACGAACGCCTGCTCCGGTGCCGCCATAGCTGTTGACACCCCAAGGTTTTTCAGTAAATGCAGGTCCCGCGATATCAAAATGGAGCCATTTCTCTTTATTCTCTTCTTCGATAAAGTGATCTAAAAATAGCCCGGCAGTAATCGCTCCGCCCCAACGTCCTGTGACATTTTTAATATCGGCAACTTCACTTTTAAGCTCCTCTTTTAGATGATCATTAAATGGCAGAGCAGCAGAGAGTTCGCCGCTGTTGTCATTGGCTGATGCGATTGAACGTTTGAGTTTGCTGTTGTGACCCATGATACCTGTAGTGTATTGACCTAAGGCTACAACACAGGCTCCCGTTAGTGTTGCGTAGTCAAAGAGATAATCACTTTGGGCTTTTTCCTGGGCGTAACAAAGTACATCAGCCAGGACTAACCGACCTTCAGCATCGGTGTTGCGTACTTCTATCGTTTTACCGTTTTTAGCAGTGAGTACATCATCCGGTTTATAGGCATTACCGCCGATCATATTTTCAACAGCACCAATAAAGCCATTGATCTCAATAGGAAGTTGCAGTTCGGATGCTGCTTTCATGATACCTAAAACAGCACAGGCTCCCGATTTATCGAGTTTCATCGTCACCATCGAATCCGCAGGTTTCAGGCTTAACCCGCCACTGTCGTAAGTCAGACCTTTACCGACTAATGAGATTTTGGCTACAGGGTTTTTAGGTTTGTAGTGTAGATGAATCAGTTGTGATTTATGATCACTGGCTCGGCCAACCATATAGATTGCTTCCATGTTTTCATCTAAAAAACTTGTTTCATCAAGACAGTCATAATCAAAACCCTGTTTATTGGCAAGTTCATGAGCGATTTCAGCCAATCTTAGTGGATAGAGATCTTCAGGTGTTGTATTGACTAAGTCACGGGTATAGTTTGTCGCATTTGCAATGGTTATAGCATCATGCAGACTCTTTTCGTATGTTGAAAAATTCTCTTTGTCATGAGCAAAAACAATTGAGGCAAGTGAAGGTTTTTTCTTTTCGCTTTTGTAGAAATTGAAACTGTAAAAGCCCAAAAGCAGGCCTTCGGCAAAGGCTTTAAGTTCATGGGGTTCAAAAACGGTTGTAGAAATTTTTACAAATTTGTAGTTGTAGTTTTTTAAAGCTTTGGCTACGTTAGCTGCAGTGATTTGCAGATGATTGGCATCAAACTTTTCGATTCCGACATAGAGAATAGCTTTTTCAGCTAGCAGTTGCAGCGTTCCATCTTTGGCTTCAAAGCCTACGGCTTGTAGAAGATCGCTATCTTCTTTTATCTGTTTGTTTTTAACAAGCGTAACTTGTACGTCTGCCTGAAGAGCTTCAAGTGGGCGATTTTTAATAGTTAAAGTCATCTATGAGCCTTATAAAAATGGATATATTTTGATGATTATAGAAAAAAAGAGATATTAGTTGGCTTAGAGAGATGGCCCTAGTTACACGTTAATGGTTTTATCCCTTGCGGTTTGGTCTCTATTTTTGCCTCTATCATTCAACTAAGCCGTTTTCGACAGATCGCCTTAAATATCGCTGCTATCATGGTCATACTTTACGGCCTGTTTACGCTTGCCAAGGGAGTGATGATAGTCAAACCTGAGATGATAGAGCGTAAGATGGAAAAGATGTTCCAGAAAACCAACAAAAGATACAAAGTCTGGACAGGCATACGCTTTAATCGTGAAAATAGTATTGAAGCAGGGTAGGGTTTTTGCTCATGTCTAACCATTTAATGATCTTGATCAGATCTGACTCTTTCATAGCGGTACATCCTGCTGTTGGAGCATAATCTTTTGTAGCAATATGTATAAAGATACATGAGCCTGCTTTGGGTTCTGCTTTGATATTATGATCAACGACAATGCCCCATTTGTAGAGATTATCTTTACGTCTCATGAGTTCAAAACTTTGATAACCCGTAGATTTTTGGATGATCCGGTTATATTGTGGTGATTGGCTGTCATCCACACAGTGGATATCAGAAGCGAGATGGATATAAGGCATCTTATGCGTAAGGGGCTTTTTACTGTAGCCAAAGAGCGATGAGAGTTTAAAGATCCCCGCTGGTGATCTGCCATCTCCCTCTTGTTTTTTGGAAAGATCACCATGGTTGACAAAAGTTTGATCATGCACTCCTGAACCTAAACCCAGACCATTACGTCCCAGGGAGACCTTGATAGGCTCAAAGACTTTTTTCCACTCTGAACTCTGGGTGCCGCTTTTCTCATAACTGTGCAGCCAGGCTTGGTTCTGATCTTTGTCTTGAACTGTCACAATAAGCAGCTGTTGGATATCAAGATGCTTCACAAGTTCCGAAGCATGTAAAATTTGCAGGCTAAGAATGAAGAGTAGTTTTTTCATAGGTAGATTATACTACAATAGCTTTACTATTTTAAAAGGGTATTGTTATGGAGATCTACTCACTGCTGCCTCCTGTAGTCGCCATTGTGTTGGCATTTATTACGAAACGGGTTTTGCTTTCACTTTTTATAGCACTCTTGTCTGCAGAGCTTCTTTTAGTTGATGGTCATATGTTGGCGGCTTTAGGTGTGGCATTGGATCGTATGATCAATCTTTTCCATGAGGATTGGATTGTATATGCTTTGTTTTTTTCACTTTTGGTGGGGTCGGTTATGCGTATTATTGAGGCATCGGGTGGCATCTATGCTTTTGTAAACTATCTGAGTTACAAAAAAAAGGTGGTACGCTCCTCTCGATCTGCTTTATTCTTAGGTATGTTAACAGGCGTTATTATTTTTATAGAGTCCTCATTGACCGCTTTGATTGTAGCCACCGTAAGTAAACCCTTTGCACATACCTACAAAATATCCAAAGAGAAGATCGCCTACTTGTGTGACACGACATCTGCACCTATGTGTTCCATCATTCCTATCAATGGATGGGGTGTTTTACTTTTGGGTTTAATTACTACCACTATAGCAACCTTAGAACTTCAAGATGTTTCAGCCGTTGAGATTCTTTTTAATGCTGTGTTGTTTAATTTTTATGCTTTTATTTCACTCATTGTATTGGCTGTAGTGATCTATAAAGATATCAACCTCTTTGCGATGAAAAGTATCGTGACCTCCTATGATAAACCTCACGAAATCAAGGGCTTGGGGCACAGGATGATTGACTTTGTTTTCCCGCTGATATCCTTGGTGAGTATACTTTTTATCTCTTTGTATTTTACAGGATGGGATGAACAGACTCAAAGTTACAATATGATGAAAGGGGATGGCTCAAAGTCACTTTTTATCGCTGTTGCTTTGACACTTTTTTTGACTTTTATATTATATGTCTTGTTAGGAAAGATGCGGGAAAAAGATTTTTTCAATACAACATGGCAAGGGATGTTTGATATGGCTCCTATTGTGGCAATCCTGCTTTTTGCCTTTACCTTTTCCGCTGCTTTGAAAGATCTGGGTACGGCTACGTATCTGGGGAGTTTGGTCAATGATAATATTGCAACGGTGCTTATTCCTGCTCTAATTTTTATACTCTCGGCCATTATTGCTTTTGCTACGGGGACTTCATGGGGAACCTTTACTATTATGATTCCCATAGCAACCGCAGCTATTGATCCCC
>JBFHUP010000128.1:0-5524 GCA_041589975.1 Sulfurimonadaceae bacterium
CCCTGTAGCACGTGCTTCTAATGCTGCCGTAAGACCTGCTCCCCCCGAACCAATAACCAGTACATCAATCATTACATATCTCTTGCTAAGGTAAAGAGACCTTCATGGTCGTCACCAAACTGGCTACAGCGATCACAGATCTGCTCACCGCCTTTATAAGGATAAGCACATTTACACTCCATACACATAGCCATCTCATAATGCACCAGCTCTTCGGTTCGGTCATAGATCATCGTTACGATATCTATTTCAGCGGCTGCTGAGATTGCATCATCTTTACAGGTATCATGGCAGATGCCACAGGAGATACAGTGTCCTCCCTTAAAGTTGATACCTTGCTGATCATCAGCTAAGCTCAAGGCTTTCGTCGGACAAAAGGTGATACAATCCTTACAAAAAGTACACTTCTCAAAATCGATCTCTTGCTGGGTAAAAAGCAGCGTATTTTTGATCTTTGTGTTAGGGATATCACGCATCTTCTCGCGAAGAGCATTTTTCATCATAAACATCTTAAGCGGAATCGGGCTTTTTTCTGCCGCAAACATCTCAGTAGCACCCGCTTGACTCACTTCAGCCACAGCACCATGAGCCTGTTTAAACATCGTAAAACGGCTTGGTTTTTTCTCTTCCTCTTTTTGAGTTTTTACTTCGATTCGCTGTTCAAGGCCCATCTGTTCCAAATAATTGTTGGCCAAAAAGATCTTACCTTCAATCTCATCATGAATCTTATTCTCTTTATTCATCTCACATGTAGCACAGTGTGAGAGATCACAAGTAACAGAGGTTTCATTTCTTAAGGCCATCGTTACATAGTGAGCAATATCAAAAGCAGATAAACACTCACTGCTTCCTTTACACGACACCAGTTTATCCTCTTTTTCCGTAAGACCCAGTACAAAACTGTTTGGGTCAAAGTTCTCCAAGGTTAAGGCTTCAGTCGGACAAACACCCAGACAGGCTGCACATGCGGTACAGTTATCCATAATGGTGTATTTACCACGGACCATCTGTAAAGCATCCTCGGGACAGATCTCAAAACAAAGAGAACAATCATTGTGTGCATAATCTTTTCTTAGACATTTAATGCCCGAATAGGAGAGCATATTCATGTTTTGGATAAATGAAACGGCCATTACGCTAACTCACTTGCAATATAATCCATATCCGCAATAATAAACTCTACATAAAAATCGCAGATGTCCCTAAAAAAAGGTGTGGTAGCCATAGCTTTCATACCCATAAAAAAAGGTACCGACCAGCGTGCCAAATGTTTTTGTAAAAACTCTAACTGAGGTCTTTTTTCAGCTTTTTGAATCATGGCTTGCATAAAGCCTAATTCAATACTGATATGATCGGGTGCCATAATATTGGTTTCATTCATATTGACATCATAACCATGCTCAAAATAAAACTGCATAACCGGGTTTTGTAATCCTACCAGGGTATCTTGCTTAGCATCTAAAACAAATGATTCAATAGGCTGTGCATTCATAACAAACATGGAAGTAAAATCAATATTGAGCTTATTAATAGCCTCTTCCGATGGTGTGTTAACAATCCATTCAAAGGTATCCTGACCTACTGTTTCAAGAAGTTCAGGGTTCTTTTTAAGCTCTTTTAAATAAGACTCATCAATTTGATCAGAAAAGAGTCTTGATAAAAAAGCATAGAAAAAAATTCGTTGTTGTTGTTGCATAAAGTGCTCCAAAATTATTCTAACGAACTCTACAGCAAATGAGCTTTTAAAGAGATAATTTTTACAACTAATATAAACGGGTAATTTTTAAAAAGAGGAAGAAAAATGTTCCCATCAGGGAACGGATGTCAAAGCAACCAGTTGCTTGAGCCTGCTGCTGAAGCAAACCTAGTGTTAACGCAGTGAAATGGGCTTCTGCTCATTTCACGTACAAATTATAGACAACCTTTAAAGAATGACTTCTTTGGTGGTGGCGGAGCTTTAAACTCTTTTACAACAATCGTATTAGAACGCTTGTTGAATTCACCAACGATTGTAACCTCATTACGAGACATACCCTCATCTAGCTCTGAACGGTGAAAGCTTGAAGCATCGATGTTATAGTATTTACCATCATCATGTACAAAAAGTACAAGTTGTACGTTTTTCTCAACTGCTACAGGAGTGTTTTGTGAACAACCCTCTGTACCACACATTGTAGAGTCTAAGCTACAATCTGCAAATGCACCCTTTTGAGCACAATCTTTAGTCGTTAAGAAACCCTTTTTTTCAAATCCTTTAGCAGAAACACCTGCAGCCGCAAGTGATAAAGCTAAGATAGCTAATGCAATTTTTTTCATTATTTAGCCTTTACTTTTGGAGTTTCAACTTTAGCTTTTAAAGTTTTAAAGTAAGCAGTAATGTCATTAACCGTTTTCTTATCCATCCAGTCAAAACCTGGCATCGTAGATTCACGTTTTTTACCATTTACAAAATACCATGGAGCACTTTGGTGAGCGTTTCTGTTATAACCAGGAACAACTACATCATGAGGCTTTAACATAGATTCTTTAATATAAGCAGCCGTTGCATAACCACCGATGTTATTAAGATCTGGAGCCATGTATTTACTACCTGGTGTTGCACCTGGAAACGCATGACATGTACCACAATTGATTACTGCTTGTTCAGCACCATTTTTTACATCACCTGTAGGTACTGTATCATTTACAACATCAATTAGAGCTTTATTTTCTGAACCAACTGTAACAGCATTCCATCCTGAAAGAAGTTTAAGACCGTTACGGTTTAGTTTATCACCATCCCATACTGCAAATGCCACAGGGAAAGATTGACTTAGATCAGCATACTCATCTTTAATTGGACGAACAATTGTAGCAATCCAACCATAACCATCAATACGTGACATAGTCAGTTTTGATTTGTCAGAACCATCTTTGATTTCAGTCATCGATCTGAAACCTGCAGCAACAAATTTACGCTCAAAATCGTTATTGGCAGCAGCAGCAACTTTTGCATCAAATTCTCTTAAACTGTTAACTTTTTTCGAACCTGTTGCATCAGATGTATACTGCTTATCATCATCATAAAAGTTTGTTTGGTCACGATTTACCTGTAAATCGATATCACCGTTACCATTTGGCTCAAAGTTATTGAACTGAACTTTTTGAAGATAGATAGCAACTTCACGACCATCTGAACCCATACCGATGTATGGAAGTTTTTCAGGATTTTTTGCATCTTTAGCAAATTGGAACGCTACACCGTCTGCATAAGTATCCGTACAGTGACCATTGTGAGCATTTTCTCTTTTATCTTCCCAGATGATAGCCACAGCTACTTCTTTGTCATTGTATGCTGCAGCTACTTTAGCTACTTTAGAACCGTTGTTCTTGTTAGCAGCAATAGCCTCTTTATCATTAAATGAGATTGTCGTTTGCGGATAAAGACCTACTTGTGAAAAAGTTGCATCACTCCAGATTGACATATCATGTAATGAACCCGCAACTTTTTTAGCAACAACAGACTTGCTTGCTACTGCAACTTTAGTTGCAAAACTAGCATCCGCTTTCGGAGCTTGTTTTTTAGCAGCTGAATCAGCACCACCACATCCTGCGATTAATAAAGCAGCCGCAAGGCTACCTGCAAAAAGTTTTGTTGTTAAATTTTTCATTAGTGTGCCGCCTTAAAGTGAGATACGCTAGTGTATTTACCTTTTAAGTAACGCTCATCTACTGGAGCTAAAGGTGTTCTACCATTCTCTTTTGCCACAGTTTGATAATAGTTATTATCCAAACGGAACATTTCAGAATGTTGGTAAGCAATAAGGATATCCATTAATTCGCTGTTACCAGTCTCTTTACGTTTTTTCATCTCTTTTTTAAGTGTTTTAATCGCATCTTTTACTTTTGGACCGAACAGTTTAACAAGTTCAGCTTCTGGAATACGGTTAGAACCTTCAATAATCTTACCATTCGCATCAAACTTCGGTGGTGCTTCGGTCGGTGGAATATAAAATACGTTTGGCTCAGTACCGTAATCTGGACGTAAACCTAATGCAACTTTATATTTGTGAACCAATTTGTATACTTGGCTATCTTTATCATCTAAGAAACCAACAAAACGGATACGACCAACACACTGTTGAGCACACGCTGGCGGAAGACCTTGTTCTACACGTGGGAAACAAAGAATACATTTCTCAGATTTAGAGATTTTCGGATTAAAATAGATTTTTTTGTAAGGGCAACCAGCGATACAGTATCTGTAACCTTGACAACGATCTAAGTCAACTAAAACAACACCATCTTCTTCACGTTTGAAAATTGCATCACGAGGACATGCTGATAAACAACCAGGGTTTGTACAGTGATTACAAATACGTGGTAAATAGAAGAAGTAGTTATCTTCAGGAAACGCTCCTGCACCCTCATCTTCATCCCAGTTTGGACCCCATGTTGGTTCTACATTTGGAGACCAAGCCGCTTTTTCACGTCTACCATGAGTCGTTAAATCTGTTGTTGCGATTTCATCGTAGTTATAATCCCAAGGCACACCGTAGTCTGCTTCTAAGTTAGGGATAACACCCGGTTGTAAATCACCAGCAGCATCAAAACCACCACCTAATTCCATCCAGTTTTTTGGATAACCTGCACCTGGATACGTCTCAACGTTATTCCAGTACATATACTCACGACCATTTCTGTTGGTCCACTGAGTCTTACATGCTACAGTACAAGTTTGGCACCCGATACATTTGTTCAGGTCCATTACCATTGATAATTGTCTTTTTGACATGTATTACTCCTTTCTAAACTTTTGCTTTTTCGAAATTAACTGCACCATCGTATGCATATTGATTTCCATCCCAAAGACCACCGAATTTTAGGTGACCCCAGCCGTCTGCCATCTCTAATAAGTTAAGTGCCGTAGGTACAACTTCATTGTGACCTTTGTTGAACTTATACATATATGGTTCCCAACCATGTTCCATAACCATCGCGTCTGGTGGACAAGATGAAGAAACTTTAGCCATACAGAAGAATTCACCAAGTTGGTTAAATACACGGATAGTATCACCATCTTCGATGCCTTTAATCTTCGCTGCTTCACGGTTAACTTGGATGTATGGAACACCACGTTGTAAACGTTGAAGTGTACGAGCCGCTTTATAGTTAGAGTGAATTGACCAACGAGCGTGTGGTGTCATCATCATAAACGGATATTTACCTTTGCTATCTGTTAATGGAGCAATAACTTTACGTCCAGTATTTACAGCAGCACCAAGTTTAAGCCACATATCATGGTCAACATAGAATGTTTGACGACCAGAAAGTGTCTCTAAACGTTCAAATTTGTATAGGTGATTTTCCATAGATGTATATGGTTTGTCACTGTATAGTGGAGATGATTTAGCAGCTTTTTCATTAATCTGTAAGAAACCACCCGCTTTGTACATTTTTTCAATTGTCCAAGGGTTGTACTGATCACATTTTTCAAGTGCCGCTTCAAGAGCCATCTTATCTGTTCCAAGTAGAACATCACCAG
>JBFHUP010000129.1:0-5487 GCA_041589975.1 Sulfurimonadaceae bacterium
ACCACAAGACCTTGATATTCATTTAGTCAATGATGACTTTCATATCTCTTATCGTAATACACGAAGTATCACAGGCAAGGCAAAACTGGATCGTGATGCGATGCGTGGCTTTGGCCCTGAGACGATCACGCTCAACAAGATCGATGAACATAGCACCTACGCACTGTATGTGGATCGTTACAGCAAAAGTGGCGAGATTGATGGCAGTGTAACGGTGGAAGTCTATATCGATAATAAGTTAGATAAGATTGTGAAGCTTCCTAAGACAAGTGATCGAAGTGTTAAAGTTATGACACTTAGCCATGGAGAGGCAAGTTATCCTAATACGCCTGTGAGTCGTGTTCCCTAAGGAACACAGCTTTAAAGACACCCTTTAAAAAAGGTTGTTTTAGGTTTGGGTGGCACGCTTAAGCCTGCGACATGAATAACCCCTGCTTGATCATCGATCGTTCCAAAATATTTAACCCCATTGCGATTGATCGCATGTTCATACGTTGATAGTGTGATATCGTTGTTCATATTGATAGTGTAGGCTCTGTTTTCATCATGAACATACAAAACCATATCACTGCGAGAGTAACTCTCTAATTGACAATCTTTAAAAACGCCTTGTTGCATACACTCTTTAGAGGTTAAAAAACCCTCTTTGTAAGCTATTTTGCCTTTATTGGCACGCTCTTTGGTGAAGTGTTGTGTATCTTTGGATACGAAATCATTAGTGGCAATGATATGTTTAAAGCTTTGACCGACACTATTTGCAAACAGTGACCCCATCAGAAAGAGCATGGTGAAGATAATCTTTTTCATTTTTTATCCTTTATTTTTTGTTGTTTGGCTTTTAAGCAACATAGAACCTGTAAAGAGTGTAGCACTTATAAGTAAACACTTTTATAATCATTAGTAAATGTTAAGATAATTAAGGGTAAACAGAACCGCTATAGAGATGTTTTAAAACAGGATAGGGTGAGGCTTAGCAGGTTTTTTCATTGAAAGCTTTGTGTCAGCTTCAAAAAGGCTTCGCCAAAACGGCTGTATTTGACCTCGCCCATACCATGTACTGCTAGCATCTCTTCTTTATTCGTAGGTAGGGTGTGTGCCATCTCTTTAAGTGTTTTATCGGAAAAGACCATATAGGGAGCGATCCCTTTTTCTAAAGCAATATCCCGTCGTAGCTCTCTGAGGGTTTCAAAGTGCTGATCTTCAAAGCTAAGTTCGATCGTATCTGTTTGTTTGGATTTACGAGCCGATTTGGTCGTTATAAGTCTTTGAGGATTAATCATCACCAGTTGGTTGCCTTTAAGTATCTCTATACCTGAGGGAGTCAGCAATAGCTCTTTATAATCGCCTCGGCTTAAAGCGTTGATCTCTAAAAGATAATCACTGATCAGATGCCATTTGGTTTTGGTCTCGTCTTTACCGATGCCATAGACAGAGAGCTTATCATGTTCAAATTTAACGATTTTTTCGTTTTTTTGTCCCGTTAAGACATCAGTGACATAGCTTTTGCCAAAGCGTTGATTGAGTCTGTAGATGGTTGAAAGATACTTTTGAGCAAGTTCTGTGATATCCTCTTTTTCTATTTCAGGAGCCAAACAGCTATCGCACTTCTTTTGACACGTATCAATCGTATCGCCAAAGTAGGCTGCGATAGTTTGATGACGGCAGCTTTGGGCGTAAGCAAAATCCCGCATCTGTTTGAGTTTGTGTAAGACATTGTTTTTATAAGGCCCTTCTGGCATCTCATCAGCCATGCGTTCTCTTTGGAAGCTGTCTTGTGCCGAGTAAAGCAGCAGGGTTTCACTCTCAAGCCCGTCGCGGCCAGCCCGACCGATCTCTTGATAATAGCCTTCGATACTTTTAGGCAGCTGCATATGTACCACAAAACGTATATTGGATTTATCGATCCCCATACCAAAGGCTATCGTGGCTACTACGATCTGGATGGTGTCATGGATAAAGCCTTGAAAGGTTGTGTTTTTTTCTTGGGTCGAAAGCCCTGCGTGGTAAGGTTTGGCACTAAAACCTTTCTCTTGCAAAAAAGTTGCTAAAGTCTCAGTGTTTTTACGGCTTAAAGTATAGATAATCCCTGCATCATTAGAATGCTTATTTAAAAAAGCAATGAGCTGATTGTGACCGTTTTTTTGTCTGGCCGTTGCAGTGATAAACAGGTTGTCTCTAAAGATGGTCCCTTTAATGAGGTGCGGGTTGTGCAGACGCAGGTTGGTGAGAATATCAGAGGCTACTTTTTGGGTAGCCGTGGCGGTAAAGGCAGCGATAGGGATATTGGGGAAGTTCTCTTTAAGTGTTCCCAATCGGCGGTAGTCATCTCTAAACTCATGCCCCCATTCACTGACACAGTGAGCTTCATCAATGACAAAAAAGCTGATCTGCATCTCATTGATGGTTTGTAAGAAGCTTGAGGTATTCAGGCGTTCCGGAGAGACATAAAGTAGTTTGAGTTCGTCATTGTAGAGTTGTCTGTAGATCTCTTTGGCTTCGGACTCATTTTGCATGGAGCTTAGCATAGCTGCTTTGATACCCGCTGTTTGCAAGGCCTGTACCTGATCATGCATCAAAGCGAGCAGAGGTGAGATAACAATGGTAATACCTTCAAGCAAAAGAGCAGGCAGTTGGTAACACAGCGATTTGCCCCCACCTGTTGGTAAGATCATCAAAAGATCACGTTGAGACAAAATGGTATCTATCGCTTCTTCTTGCAGTGCTCTAAAGCCATCATGCCCAAAATAGTGTTTGAGTTGCTGATACTTGAGTTGATGATCAATGGATGACATAAATACCTTTATCTGATAATGGTGTCGCTGCTGTAATGAAGTAAGCCATTATAACGGTTGACACTTTTTTAGAACTTAGCAGAACTGTTTTTTTCGATCTCCATACCCCATCTCAGAATATCAACACCATATTTTTGTCGCATCTTCAGTGTCCCTTTGGAAAGAGCCACACTGTTTTGGTCTTGTTCGAGCGTAAACATGTCGAGTCCCTTTTTGGTCTGGTGGGAAAAGCGTCCGGCTGAGATGGAGACTGAGATAAGGTGATGATTTTTGAGGGTATCGATAGTATCAAAAAGTTTGAGTATCTCCTCTCTTAGAAGCTGTTCGGAAAAAAGTCTTTGAGTCGTGATATGCCCCTTGGCCCGTCCTTGCAGCTCATAGCGGATATAAAGATGAAAGGATGTGGGATTCACACCTGCTTGAAAGATCGTAAAAGCAAGATGGCGGCTTAATATACTTAAGCGTCTGCGTGCTTCATGGCGAGAGTGGATCGGGTCAAAGGTTCTGGAAACGCCTATGGATTTGCGTTCTTTGGATAATTTGACAGGTTCATTGTCGGTTCCATTGACTTTATGCCATAAAGAACGCATGGAGGGTGTCAGACGGTGGAAATAGGCCTTGGCATGGATGATATCGCCAAGGGTTGTCAAACCTTGAGCAGTAAATTTGTGTTGCAGTTTTCGACCGATACCCGGAAATTTGGCAATGGAGATATCTTTGAGCGTCTCATAATGTTGATGGGCATAGATCACTTTTGTCCCATAGGGTTTGGCTAAGGAGGTGGCGAGTTTAGCTGTCCATTTGGATTGGGCCGCTCCGATAGAAAGAGGCAGTTGAAATTTCTGCATCACATCCTCTTTGAGCTGGTGGATAAACTGGGGCACTTGATCATCAGGAATCCAGCCTGTCAGATCTCCAAAGAACTCATCGATACTAAACTGCTCAAGCAGGGGTATACGACTTTCTAAATAGGCTTTGAGCTTTTGAGAAAGTTCATGATAGAGTTTGAAATTGGGCGGCAAGATGATAAGTTCCGGACATAACTGTAAAGCCTGCACAATAGGCATGGGTGTTTTAACGCCCTTGGCTCTTGCTTCATAGCTTGCCGTGGTTAAAATACCTCGTATTTTGCCATTCGGGTCAAGAAAAAAGTTCTCTGTATCATGATCTAGCATGATAGAAGGGACAAAGGCTCCGCGGTTTTTTAAAGAGACACTCTGCTTGGTTTGGTTATGCGAAAAGATATGGGGATCACTGCGTCCACCTACGGCCACACACTTGCCTATCAGTGTGGGATCAACGGTGCGTTGGGCAGAGACAAAATAGCAATCTAAATCAATAAGAATCTTCATAATAGGTATGATACCGCTCATTGATAAAAAGTGAAAAAAAGAGGGTCAATATGTCAGATGTAGATAAATGATACGCGTGATTTAAAAGATACAGGAAGTATAAAGTAAGCAGTAGTAATTAGATTTAATTGGTTATAATATTAATTAATATGTTAAGGGGTTTGTGATGCGTTTTATTTTTGTATTGTGTGCTTCTGTTTTTATGGCTTTTGCAGCTTATCCTAAAGTTTTCGAGGGTCACGGCAAGAGTGTTTATCCTTTTATGGATGTTTGCAAACCTTTGCAGGGTATGAAAGGGGATTTAGGCAAAGCGTGTCAAGCTTATTATGAAATGGCCGATCAAAATATCAAAGCCGGCTTTGTTATTGATGCCCGACGAAACAGTATCAAAGCGGGTGATATGCGTATAAAGCACTATATCAAAACCCTGCAAACCTTGCGTAAAGAACAAACTATCATCAAAGAGATGATTAATGATGCTTTAAATGAGGCCATACATACAAAGAATGCACGACGCATATCTGCACTCTTTACACTTCCACAGATGAAATACAGATATAGAATCTTTGAAAAAATTGCCAAATTAAAGTTAAATTTGGACGATCAAGCAGAAGCCAAGTTGCAAAATTATCTTAATGAGGAGACATCTCGAAAGCGTATCGCTGTAGCAAAAAGTGAAGTTATCAGAGGTAAAAAGAACCAGACACTTCGTGATTTGACCTGTGTACAGCTCTCTGCTATGGATGCTATTGCCTCAAAACAGGGTATGATGAAGGCTATTATTGCAGGCAAGACAAAGGGGGGTTATGTCTTGGAAGTTATCGGAGGTAAGCATTTTTTTCTGACCAAAAATCGCTTGCCATACAAGTATGCGATCTTGGATCGTGTGGCTTTTGAAGTCAAAGGCAAAGGCAGAGCGGAAAAAGTCTCATACAGCTATGCGGATGGCGTGGGAAGAGCAGTTAGAAAAACAGAGACTTTGCCGGTTGTGGCATACTTGACATCACTAAAAAAGATTTGTCAAGAGACAATTTATTAAAAGATGAGAGATGAAGCATAGATATATTGGTAGAACAGGTTTACGGGTTTCTCCGATTTGTATGGGGACGATGACTTTTGGTGCAGCAGCAGATGAAAAAGAGTCTATTAAAATCATGGATAAAGCCTATGATGCAGGGGTGAACTTTTATGATACGGCGGAACTTTATCCGGTTCCGCCTGATACGATATACATGGGTGAGACAGAAAAAATTGTAGGAGCATGGCTGAAAACCAAACCAAGAGAGAGTGTGATTTTGGCAACTAAGGTAGCGGGTGCCGCATCAGGCTGGTTTGTGCCACCC
>JBFHUP010000130.1:0-5455 GCA_041589975.1 Sulfurimonadaceae bacterium
ACCGTCAGTACCTGCATTCCAGTTAGCCTATACAGACTATAATATCTCTCATGCTACAGGTGCAACGGATGTTAATGTGACAGCATCTCTTGTGAAGTCCATACCAACAAGCTTTTTTGAAAAAATAAACTCGGGTATAATTCCCAATCTACAACTTCACTTCAATTATGAAAGAAATGCGTCGGATCCAAAAGAACCCATTGTCTTAAACTTTAAAGACCTCACTACTGAATGTACTACATTAACTAATTGCCAATCACGAACTGAACTTTCATCAACATATAATCCAATTGGAGGTATAGCCAAAGATGCCAACATAACATTAGATAGTAACGCCACCTTCGTTTATGGCCGTGTCAATGCTCCGCGGTACCGAATCGATGGGGATACGGGTCCGGCTACGATCTATTATGAGACCTACTGTAAGACATCCAACTGTAGTGACTATGGTCTCACTCAAGAGAGTGTCAATGATGTCTATTGGTATCTATCAGCTCATCACAGTTCTGAGGCCACTTTTGGAGATGCCTTTGCTCTGGGTGTGACAGACTCAAGCGGTGACGATCAGATCACTATTAGCTCTCCGATATTTACACCGGGAAGCAAAAATGTCTCTACCAAATTTGAACAAAAATTTAATGTCAGTTTTCCATTTCAAACCAAAATACTGATGCGTTCGGATCCATGGCTGATCTTTAATAAATATAATGAAAATGCTGATACTAACGGTTTTATTCTAGAGTATTTTAACAGTAGTTCGGATTGGGCGGGTAAGGTCAACAACGCCACAACAGTGGATAAAAATGCATCCAAAACAACCAACAGGAGAATTAATTGGTAAGCTCTCGTTTCGCTTTTACCCTTTTAGAGTTGGTTGTCACTATCGTGGTTTTGGGTTTTATCGCTTCAGCTATCCCGACACTGCTCATCTCAGATCAAAAGAGCCGAGACTTTTCACTCGTTCAAGAGGCGATCTATGCATCCAGTGCCAAGATGTCGCAAATCCTCTCTTACAAATGGGATGAAGCAAGCAATGAAAACAACAACAGTATCTCTAATGCCAAAGTGCTTGATATCAATACCGGCAATGCTGCTTTATGGCGTGCATCAGGCAAGTTTCGTGTAGGCCATTTCCAAGAGACGGGTCGAAGATCTTTGTTTAATGATGAGACCAATGCTACAACCGTTGCCAATTTGGGTCCGGATGCTGATATGGATGATATCGATGATGCTCTAACTGCCGCTCAAAACCTTCTAAGCGGTGCTGCTTCGGGAGATGGGTATAAGGATAGTTATACCATCGATGTCAATGTCAATTATATTCTTGATGATGCCAACTATTCACAAACGACTATCAATAACTTCGAATTTGAAAATATCACTAATGCCAACCCGACCAATATCAAACGTCTGGGTATCACGATCAAAGACTCTACAGGCGAGACCCTCTTTAATCTGACTACCTACAGCAGCAACATCGGTGAGAGTTCGGTATCCTCAAGGGTCTACCAATGAAAAAGGCTTTTACACTCATAGAGGTCATTGTAGTTATCACCATTATCGGGATATTATCCGGTGTAGGTATCGATATCTTTTTACGTATCTATGAAAACTACTTCCAAAGCCGTACTCAAAATGAGCTGCAGGCCAAGACGCAATTGGCTATGGATCAGATTGCCGCACGCTTGACCTATCGTATCAAGCCCAGTGTCATTATGGCTCAAGGTGTCGGCGGTGCCAGTACGTATACCTCCATAGAAACAGCGGATTCCAATATAACCAGCACCGTCTATCGTCTGGAGTGGATCGCCTATGATAACGACTCGCTTCGAGGTATGGCACTGGAGAGTAACAGCAGCTATATTCAGCCCGGTTGGAGTGGGTTTATTGACTTGGATAACAGTGATAAAAACTCACTAAGCACCCCCGGAAGTTTTAATGCCTCTACGCAAGCGATCATTGATGCCTTAAGCAATCACACTGTAGATTTTAACAGTACCGCATTTGGCAACAATGCCGTCATCTTTTTTCCTGATGCTCCGGGTAATGTGGATCAATTTGGATGGTACGGCAGTGTACCTGTAAGACCCCACCGTGTGCATGCCAATGGTCCTTCAAATATCGATCCTGTAAGTTTAGCTTTTAATGGCCTCAATAATGAGGTGTATGAAACCTATCAACTATCTTATACCGCGTATGCTTTAGAGTATAACACCACCAGTAGAGACTTAAGACTCTATTATAACTACCAACCATGGGACGGTGAAAACTATAGTAATGGTACCTCCACCCTTTTTTTAGATAATGTTTCCAACTTTATCTTTACGCAAATAGGTTCGATGATTAAGATCCAAGTGTGTGTTACCAGTAATGACAGTGACAACAACTATTCACTCTGTAAAGAGAGGGCCATTTTCTAATGAGACAGCAACGCAGAGCTTTTACACTGGTTATGGCTATTTGGATCTTGGTCGCGATGACTTCGATGATGGCTTTGATGCTCTCATTTAGCTCCCAAACTGTCAATCAAACTGCTCAAATTTATGTTAAGGAACAAGCCCAACTGCTCTCTAAAAGTGCGACAGAGTATGCACTGCTTGCCATCTCTGGACACAACCGAACGGCCGGCGACTGCATCAACTACATTAATAGCACCTACTCCCCGGGCGGACTCACAGCATTTGATATCAATACCAGTATCAGATATATCGGCTTGGGAGCATTAGCAGGTGATTGTAATGACGTAACGGGAGCTTTAGTTATCAACACACCTGAATCCAATGGTACGGTCATTATCGATACTTATGTAACTTCAAAAAACCAAGCGGCAGGTGATCCTATCATCCGTTATCACAGACGTACAATCCAGAAACCTTAGCTGTATAAATTCTTTGCATCTTTAAGCATTTTTAAATAATTAGATATGCTAGAATAGACTATATACAAGATAGGACCTTCACTAAAAAGTGGAGGCGAAGTTTTAATGTGAAAGCTTCTGATTGTATACAAAAGGATACATTATGAACATGCAAGTAGTTGGAAGACATTTAGATCTTACTGAACCAATCAAAGATTATATCAATGCAGCGGTTGAAACACTTGATAAATATAACTTAGACATTATTTCTATCCGTGCAATTATCTCTTCTGAAGAGAAAAAAGGAAAACATGGTGTAAGTATTGAATTTACTATTAACTTGCCACATAAAAATACCATTGTGATCAAACAAAGAGATAAAGACCTTTATGCAGCCATCGATATCGCCATGGGCCGTGCTCACAAAGTACTTTCTCGTCATCACGAAAAAGTCGTGGATCACCATAAACACCCAGGTGTCGAGCAGACGACCTACGATCACCTTAATATGGATGCAGAGTCCGGAGAAGAGGATGAGATCGTCCCAATGGATCTAGAGCTTCATAAACCACTCGAGATCGAAGAAGCACTAAATATGCTTAAAGAGAGCGATCAACAGTTCTTGATTTTTAATGATCATGATAATAAAACGAGAGTTATTCACAAACGGAATGACTCTAAATTTGGTTTATATTAATCATTAATACGTAACTCGAGCAAAGCCCGAGTTACTACGTTTCTGGGCTAAAGCCCGATGCAGAAAAAGACTAAATCTTTTTCTGTTAGCTGAGTTTGCTTCAGCAGCAGGCTCATGACGCTAGCGTCATTTTTATCATTGCTTTCTAATGCTAAGTTGTACTTTTCTCCATGTATGTTTTTACTTCTTTAGCAATATCCAGATCTTCACTTTCACTAAACCAATAAAACTTTGAACCGCTTTGTCGTTTCCCACTAAGCAGATCGCCACTTTCACGATACTTCAGATCCAGATTGGCTATATCAAATCCATTTTTCACTTTGGAAAATTCGATAAGTCGCTTGGATGCTTGCTGATGTGAAAACAAAAAACAGTAACCTTTTAACCCTGTTCTGCTGACACGACCTCGCAGCTGATGCAGGGCTGCAAAGCCTAAGCGTTCCGCTCCTACGATAACAATCGTAGAGAGTCGTGGCAGGGATATCCCTACTTCAACGACCGTAGTCGCTAAAAGGATCTTTCCTTTTTCCCTAAAGTCCAAAAGTACCTGATCTTTATTTTTATCTTTTCCATGCGTCACATAGACACTATCAAACTTCTTTTCCCAAAAGCCTCGTGCTTGATCGAGTGACTGATACTCGATCACTTCTGACTCTTCTACCAAAGGATAGATAATAAGCACCTGTCTATTTTGACCAATCTCTTGTTCTATATGTTTGATCAGTTGGGGAAAGTTGCCTTTGCCGATCACTTCGGTGGTGATATCTTTTTTAAAAGGTGTCTGTTCAAGTGTGGAGACTTCAAGCAAGGCTGAATTAACCATAGCCAGAGTTCTGGGGATCGGCGTGGCAGAAAACTGAAACACATGAGGACGCCTATCATCCCGCTGTACAAGCTTGTCGATCATATTACGCTGTTTGGTTCCAAATCGGTGCTGTTCATCGATCATCACCACGCTGGCATGCGGTAGATCTTTATAAAGCAAGGCATGCGTACCTACGATGAAATCATACTCTTGTAAATTCGCTTTTTTATTATGTTTGTTGGTGACAAGTAGCGTTTTCATATCAGGCAAAAACTTCTCTGCCTCTTCAAACAGCTGAATAGCTAACAGTGTCGTAGGAGCCATCAAGATCGTCTTGTTTTTTTGGTTCATAAAGGCTGTTGCTAAAATAAGCATGGTCTTACCCGCTCCCACATCACCTATGATCATCCGTTTGGCGGATACCTCTTTATCCAAGTCATTACTGATAGCGTGAATCGCATTAGTCTGATCTTGGGTCAGTGTAAATGGGAGTGTCTGAATCCAAGGTGTAATATCCACATGTTCATGTGTGATAGAGGGGAAGCTGAACCGTTTTTTAGCAAGCTTTTTCATATAGTTGTAGCACTCGGCAAACTTTAATGCCTGACGTTCAGCAAAGCTTACACCCTCAAGATTAAACTTCTCAATCTCCTCTTTGTCTCTGTGATAAATATGATAGATGGTCTGTGAACGTTTCTCATCCAGACCTTCTTTCATAAGATTTGCCACCGTGACATAGGTTCTAACCAATCGTTGATGCGAATCAGCCCGCAATTTGGAGCTAAATTGGGGCAGGATCTCGCCAACTTTTCCGATCTTTTTAGGCTGTACCATCTGCACACCCCATTGGGTACGTTCCAGCACACCATAAAGGACCATCTTAGCACCTTTTTTGAAAGTAGCATAGTGATAAGGCTTAGGGTGAAAGATCATGCTTGTCAGTGACATTTGAAAATTTTCGCAATATAAATCGACTTTGAGATTGCCGTTGTGGGTTTGAGAAGATCTGACTTCTACAAGGATAGCCTGTTTTTTGCTCCATTGAGGCAGTGTATAAAGCGTCGTATCCTCATAGGCTGTAGGCACATGCAAAGCG
>JBFHUP010000131.1:0-5412 GCA_041589975.1 Sulfurimonadaceae bacterium
CTAGTCTCCTTTATCTGGATTTAGTGGAAGTTTATTCATCTCTTTTGGACGCACTAACCAGAAGTTTCTAATCTCTAATCGGAAATGTTCTAAAATCGCCTGAGCTTTTTTACTGCCTGTCTCTTTGACATAATCCGTTAAAAGTTTTTTCAAGATGTGACGAGCTTCATCACCATCATCCGTATCAAAACGTGTTGCTTGGACAAGTTCATTATTCATACGCTCAAAGAAGTTATGCTCTTCATCATAGACAAAAGCATAACCGCCTGTCATACCCGCACCAAAGTTAACCCCTGTCTTACCAAGAATCACTACGGTACCGCCTGTCATATATTCACAGGCGTGGTCCCCTGAGCCTTCAATAATGGCTAATGCTCCAGAGTTTCTAACACCAAAACGCTCACCTACTGCTCCGGTAGCATAAAACTTACCGCCTGTTGCACCGTATAGACAGGTATTACCTGCAGCTGAGAATGCTTCACCCTCATGCTCAGATGTGATAATAATCTTACCACCATTCATACCTTTACCGACGTAATCATTGGCTACACCATTGAGGTACAGTGACATACCGTTTGCTAAGAAAGCTCCAAAAGATTGACCAGCAACACCTTTAAGCTTCATTTTGATCGAATCTTCAGAAAGACCTTCATCACCATAATAGTGTGCGATCTCACCTGAGATCAGTGCACCAAAACTTCTGTTTAGATTGTTAATCTCTTTGTTAAGCACGATATCTTTGTTTGGATGTTGGATAACTTCCATCACCTCTTTTAGGATCTCTTTTTCGTAAGCATTGTCATCATAAGGCTCATTGAACTCTACCTGACACGTATCATCCCCCTCATCCAGACGTCTAAGTACTGAAGAAAAATCAAATTTCTGTGCAAACTCATCATCAATGACTTTAAGAAGGTCCGTACGACCAATAATCTCTTCTAAAGATGTATAACCAAGATCCGCTAAGATCTGGCGGATATCTTCGGCGATAAATGTAAAGTAGTTAATTACTCTCTCTACCGTTCCCTCATAAAATTCCGTTCTGAGACGCTCGTCTTGTGTCGCAATCCCCACAGAACATTTGTTCAGGTGACAAATTCTTAGTAATTTACAACCAAGTGTTGAAAGCAGACCCGTACCAAATGCATAAGACTCTGCACCCATCATCGCCGCTTTAACGACATCCAGACCCGTTTTAAGGCCACCATCCGTTTGAAGGTGTACTTGACCGCGAAGGTTATTAACTTTCAAAGCATTATGAGCTTCAGTGAGACCTATCTCCCAAGGGTTACCGGCAAACTTCACAGATGTCAGTGGAGCTGCACCCGTACCACCGTCACCACCGGAGATAATGATCTTATCAGCATACGCCTTGGCAACACCTGCGGCAATCGTACCGACACCAGCAGTTGAAACCAGTTTAACCGCCACTTGAGCCTTAGGATTGACTTGTTTGAGGTCAAAAATAAGTTGAGCCAGATCCTCAATCGAGTAGATATCGTGGTGTGGTGGAGGCGAGATCAAAGTAACACCCGGAACCGTATGACGCAGACGTCCGATAAGTGCCGTTACCTTATGACCCGGTAGCTGTCCACCTTCACCCGGTTTTGCACCTTGAGCTACTTTAATCTGAATCTCTTCGGCACTTCTTAGATAGGCTGGTGTTACACCAAAACGACCTGATGCCACTTGTTTGATCTTAGAGTTTAAAATCGTTCCAAAACGTGCCGCATCTTCTCCACCCTCACCAGAGTTTGAAGAACCGCCAATCGTATTCATGGCTTCTGCCAGACACTCATGAGCTTCTGGAGAGATAGAACCTAAAGACATAGCCGCTGAAGCAAAGCGTTTAAAGATCTCGCTTTTATCTTCTACTTTATCTATAGAGATCGCTTCTCTGTCTGAGTTAAACTCAAAGAAATCACGCACAAACTTCAGACCACGACCATTAACCGTCTCTTTGTAGGCATCATAATCTTTTTGCGTACCAGATTTTGCAAGGTGATGGATTGAGTGGATCACTTTTGGAGCAAAATCGTGATATTCTCCACCTGGGTAGAATTTATAAAAACCACCGATCTTAAGTGGGAAGATCTTCTTTTGCAGCTGGACTTCATACGCTTCGACATGAAACCTTCTAATACGCTCTTCAAGTTCTGCATAACCCAGCCCTGGAATCATCACATGGTTTTTGCCAAAACACTCTTTAGCGATCTTTTCACTTAAACCCAAAATATCAAAGAGTCCTGAGTTTCTATAGGATGCGATCGTACAGATACCCATCTTTGACATGATCTTAAGCAATCCGGCATTGAGTGCTTGACTAACAGATTTCATAGCTTCCGCTACACTTTTGTTAAAACGTTCAGACTGCTTAAGTTTTTCTGCCACTGTTGCAAAAAGTAGATGCGGGTACAGAGCTGATGCACCAAAGGCGATCAGTGCTGCAGCACCATGAGAGTCATACACTTCACCTGTCACTGCGACAATCGAAACTAAGTGACGTACTTTTTCTTCACGTAGACACTCATTAAGACGTCCTACAGCCATTAGCATCGGAAGAACCGGTACATCTTTAGAAAGCTCAGCATCATCTAAAATAACGATACGTACTCCCTCTTCTTTGACCGCTTTGACAACAGTTTGTGTCAATTCTTCTAAAGAACTTTCTAATGTTCCATGCATCGCTGTTGAAAAGACTTTGTTTTTATAACAGCTTTGATAACGTGCTGTTCCTTCAGCACCAAAAGATTGAAGTACTTTTAACTTCTCTTTAGTGATGATCGGAGAGATCGCTTTAAGACGCAGTGCGTGATCCGGATCTTCATCCAAGATATTGTGTACCTCGCCAAAACCGGTGTTAAGACTCATAACGATCTTTTCACGGATCGGGTCGATCGGAGGATTGGTTACTTGAGCAAACTTCTGTTTAAAAAAGTCAGAAAATGAGCGTTGTTGCTCTGAAAATGCTGCCAGTGGAGAGTCATCACCCATAGATGAAACCGCTTCTTTGCCATCTTTGATCATCGGCTCAATAACTTGCTCTACGACCTCTTGTGTTACATTAAAGTAGCGTTGGTGGGCGATCAGTTCGCTCTCTTCGTAATCTCTAACACTATTGTATGGATCTTCCATATGCTCTTGCAAATAGACCATACGTTCACTTAACCACTGAACATAAGGATTCGAGCTTTTGAGGTACTCATTGATATCATCTTCCTTAAGAACTTTTCCGTACTTAAGATCAAGCCCAATCATCTCGCCTGACTGCAAACGACCGCGTTCTACAATCTCTTCATCTGCAATATCATTAACACCATACTCAGACGATACGATGAGTGTGTCATTTTTAGTGATGATATATTTTGATGGTCGTAGACCATTTCTATCCAGGACACAAGCGATATAGCGACCATTGGTCAAACTCATCGCCGCAGGACCGTCCCACGCTTCAAACGTTGTTGAAAAGTACTCATAATAAGCACGAAGCTGCGGGTCCATATAGGGAGCATTCTGCCATGGTGCAGGGATCAATGCACGAGCTGCTTTAAAAAAGTCCATACCGTTGGCAATCAAAAATTCAAAGAAGTTATCCGCCGATGCAGAGTCACTCATTTCGTTTTGGATCAATGGTAAAAGGTGTTTAAGTTCTTCATCTGAATAGACAGAAGATTTCATCGATTCTGTTTTCGTTGAAACGTTATAACGGTTAGCTTCTACTGAGTTGATCTCACCATTATGGGCAATATGTCTAAATGGCTGAGCCAAACGCCACTGCGGCAATGTATTTGTCGAAAAACGTTGGTGAAACAGTGAAAAAGAGATCTCAAAGTCAGAATCTTGAAAATCTTTATAAAACTCTTTGATATGCGTTGGCATAACAAGACCCTTATAGGAGATCAAAGATGTCGAAAATGATGCGATATAAAGATCATTTTGATGTTCGATCTTGTTTTCTGTCATCTTGCGAACAAGATAGGTCAGTGCATCAAAACGTTTTGTCCCCATCAAAGAGCGTGGTGAAACAAAAGCTTGTACGATATTTGGCAATGATGCAGTGGCTTGCTCTCCTAGAGCTTCAAGGCCCAGTGGTACATCACGGAAAAGCAGTACTTCCATATCATTATCAGCACACACTTCTGAAAATACATCAAGATACTTTTTGTCTTCTGTAAAGATCATCGCTACGGCAAAGTGTTCTGGAAGATCCACACCTTCAGCTTTAGCGACCTTTCGCATAAATTTTGTTGGCATTGATAACAACATACCACTTCCGTCACCTGTTTTACCATCAGCGGCAACAGCTCCACGGTGCATCATACGCTCTAATGCTGTGATCGCACTGTTAAGTAGAGGGTGCGATGGCTGGTTTTTGATATTTGCTACCAGCCCAAATCCACAGTTATCTTTAAAGGTTCTGAGTAGATCCATGCTTTTACACCTTTTATCAAGTGAACTTTATGATCACTTCTTATAAATTTTCAAAGTTTCTTAGCATTTTAAGAAAGTTTTAAACAAACTTTCTCTATAAGCAAGAAAAATATATAAGCCGATTATAGTTTATCTTTAGTTAAAGTATGGTTAAATTATAGGAAATATTTCATAAATTAAGCGGGGCGGTTTGAAAGGTTACATTTTATCGGTTCATCGGGCTAAAGATGAGGATACTGTTGTCTCCATCTTAACACATGACCACCTTTTGACGCTGTACCGTTTCTATGGGGCTAGACACTCAACCATCAATCTCGGATACAAGATAGACTTTGAGACAAGTTTAGATAGTAAGAGTACCATTTCTCGACTTAGGTCTGTCTTACATGAAGGCTTTAGCTGGATCGGAGACCTTAACCGCATGATGGTTTGGCAGCAGTTTTGCCAACTTCTTTTTGAGCACCTCAAAGAGAATGATGCCGTTGAACCCTTTTATTATGAATTGGTTGAATATGCTGCTTCCATGTGGCACCTGCAAAACCCTAAACGTATAGCCATTGAAATCTACATCAAACTTTTAGAACATGAGGGACGTTTACACCTTGAAGACGCCTGCTTTTTGTGTGAACAGCCTTTAGAGGGTGACCCCGCTTTGGTACGTGCCTTTTTACCTACCCATGAAAAGTGCTCTTTTAGTAAACCTTTTCCCAAAGCGTCTCTTAAAACACTTTTTTATGAGGATAGCTCTATCATGCTTAGTGATGGTGAAGTCGACAGACTTTATGACATACTGTGTGAAGGGTTTTAATGTCTACAAATCATGCTATTCTAAACCGCTGCTTTTAACCAACAGACAAAAAAAGCGTACAAACGTTCTAATCAAGCCGATACAATGCCTCTAAACATCTAAGGAAGCATCATGTCGTTTCACGATTTATTACACGGTCTATATGTCATTACTGATGATCGTCTCACTCCACC
>JBFHUP010000132.1:0-5402 GCA_041589975.1 Sulfurimonadaceae bacterium
GAAAAGTTTGGAGGTGTAGTGTAAAAAAAGTTGTAAAGAAAGAGCCTATAGCTCTTTTTTAGGCATCAAAGCCAGTTCGTGGGTAAGTTCTGCAGCTTTATCCGGCTTCATTTTGGCAAAGATCTTGCCCAGTACCTTAGGGGGTAGTGTGGTGAGGATGGCCGTTGCTTCTTTGACATCCATTTTGGAAAAGATATCTGCCGCAGCGGCGGCTTTCATCTTGGCATAAAGTGTGGAGATTTTGGTCAGTTTATTCTTTTTGATATCTTCTAAAACCTGCTCATTTTTTTTAAGCAGTGCTGCGATGCGATCCTCTTTGGCTTTGATCTCTGCCTCGATGGCTTTGATCTTTTGCATCTCTTCATCGATTTTTGCTTTTTTCTTATCGAGCAGCATCGATGTAGCCTCTTTGAGTGACTCCAAGGATTGGGATGCTTCATCGATTTTTTCAAGCCGTTCAACAAGCTCTTGTTTACGTTCTTCAAAGATCTTGGTACAGTCAAAGGTTCGATTTTTAGCTGAAGCACAAAGCAGATTGATCAGTATGGCGGTAACAAGTAAAAACTTCATTCAGATTTATCCTTTTGAAGATTATAGCCCATAATAGCAACTTCATCAAGCTGCAGACGCTCTTTTTGACGAAGTTTTGCCCGATAGTGCTCTTCCTCTTGTGTTTGCAGATAGTTGAACTTTTCGTATTCGATTAATGCCTCTTTGACGGCATCTTGTATCTTATGACGCTCCTGCTTGGCATAGTAGATCTCATCTTTTTTTTTGATAATCTGATCATGACAGGCTTGAGTGAGCGTTGCGTATTGGCTAAAAAGGGCCATATTTCCGGAAGTGGGGTGTATTTGATTTCTCAGATCAGCCTCCAAACCGGCCAGTGCAGTTTCAAGGTTTTTTATGTAGTTATTAACATCTGCCAGCAAACGTCTGACTTCATCCAGTTGCTCTTTTTTCAATTTTGTCAAAGGAGCAAATTTGGATTTCATGCTTTTCCTTAAAGGATGATCGTATCGTTTCGATCAGGACTGGTTGAGATCAAGCCGATCTTTGTCTCGACCATCGCTTCAATCGCATCCAAATAGTCACGTGCCTCTTGCGGAAGATCTTCTAAAGATCGGGCACCTTCGGTCTTTTTCCAGCCTTTAAAGGTTTTATAAACCGGTTTGACATCTTCAAGTTCCATTGGCATATAATCAATGGTCTCGCCATGCAGTTCATAACCCACACACACTTTGATCTCATCAAAACCGTCAAGTACATCCAGTTTCATGATCGACAGCTGATCCACACCATTGATACGACACGCATGTTTACACGCTATTGCATCAAACCAACCGCAACGTCTTGCACGACCTGTTGTCGTTCCAAACTCATGACCCTGCTTACCTAAACGTTCACCGTCTGGTCCAAAATCTTCAGATGGAAACGGTCCGTTACCGACACGCGTACAGTAAGCTTTGACAATTCCTGTAATCGTCCCGATATCCTTAGGACTGATCCCCAGACCGGTACACGCACCTGCAGAGATCGTAGAAGAAGAAGTTACATAAGGGTAAGTACCGTGATCGATATCCAGCAGTGTTCCTTGGGCACCTTCTAAAAGTACACGTTGGTTCTCTTTCATAGCTGTCCAAACTTGTTGTGTCGTATTAGAGACATAAGGAAGCAGCTCTTTGGCATAAGAGATCAGCTCTTTTTCAAGCTCAGCCTTACTTGGCACATCGATGCCCATAGCTGCTAAAAGCGGCTGGTTAAAAGAACAATACTCTAAAACTTTCTCAGCCAACTTTTCAACATCACGAAGCTCTCCCATACGAAAACCTGCTCGCGAGATCTTATCACTGTAAGCCGGTCCGATACCGCGACCTGTCGTACCGATCGCTTTTTTACCACGCATCTTTTCACGAGCCTGATCGATCAAGATATGGTGATTTAAAATCATATGAGCCGATTCAGAGATAAACAGACGCCCCTCTAGTGAATCAAACTGCTTCATCTCTTTAATCAGTGCCGGAGGTGATACCACCACACCGTTACCGATAATGTTTTTAGCATTTGGGTTTAAAATACCTGAAGGGATAAGGTGCAAAGCCAGTTTTTCACCCTCTACAACGATTGTGTGACCTGCATTGTGTCCCCCTTGATAACGGGCAACCACATCATACTCTTGAGCCAGTAAGTCTACAATCTTACCTTTTCCTTCGTCACCCCATTGTATACCTACAATTAAATCTGCTTTCATCTTTATCCTCTTCGTTTCATATGTATTATTTCTATTAGCTCATCGGTGTAGAGTGCAAACCCTACCGAACTTGTCCCATCATTGAGATATTTTCCGCCACGGCTTAAGACTTGGTTGTCATGCAAAAAGCGGAAAAACAGTTCATCGTAATAACGCATCTTCGCATAATAAAGCGGTGCTACGACAATGTTTTTATACTCAATCGTATCAATCAGTGTCTTGAGTTTTTCAAGTTCCACTTTAATGGATGGCGGAACTTTGCCTAGCAGTTCTTCTGTAATCTGCTCCGGCTTATTCAAATAAACCAGATCATCCATCCAATCCAAACCTTTAGAGCGAAGTTTTTGCACTTCGATACGCTTAAACCAATCCAGATCAAATCCAAACTCTTTAACCAAAATCTTTGGAATATTGATATTCGATATCTGTAATAGCGGCTGACACGCTAAAGAGTCAACGATCTTTGTCGCGACATTCAGCACACCCCGCAGCTTATCTTCACCCAAGATCTCTGCACCGATCTGATAGGTCTCTGTTGATGGGTAACGTACGACCGGCTGGATATAAAACCACTTTTTATGATCGGTGTTGCGACCCAAACGCTTCTCTAAGATACGCACCACATCGATCGTTGAGTCCGCTCTAAGCGTCATCTGATAATTTTGTGTATCATTGACACGAATCACTTCCCTGACATCTTCAATGCTTTCATGCTGATGATAAGAAAACAGCGGTGTTACGATCTCATCAAAACCCTCATCTTGCAAGATGGTACTTGCCTTATGCTCAATCTCTCGCTTGATCTTTGCCGTTTCAGAAAAGTAAAGCTTTGAGCCCTGAGGGATTTCGTGTTCATAAACCATAACTACGCAAGTCCGTAAAATGTTTGATTAAAGATCGTTGTTGCTGTTGCATCATAAGATCGTACACCCATCTTATCTAAAGCCAGCTCAACAGCATTTACCACCCAAGCCGCTTCATAGACAGGAATCAGACCCATATGATTGATTCTGAAGATCTTACCTTTGAGATGGTCCTGACCGCCTGCCACATTCACACCAAATTCCGTCTTTAAAAGATTACGGATCTCATTGGCATTTTTTTCATCGATAATAGTTGTCATCGATTTTGCAGGAGTCTGAGGATAGATCGTCAGCCCGATCGCCTCTAAAGCTTTCATCGTAGCAGCACCGCGGCGGGCTGTTTCATCATAAAGTGATACAAGACCTTGTTCGTTGATAAGATCTAAAATCGCATTAAGCCCGATAATCAGTGTCGTTGGTGCCGTCCATGCTGTTGTATTGGTACGCTGTTTTTTAATCTCTGTTGCAAGATTATAATAGTATCCTTTACCGCTACCGATCTTTTCAACTGCCTTGTTACTTAATCCTATCATAGCCAGACCCGGTGGCAGCATCAATGCCTTTTGGCTTCCGGCAATCAGTGCATCAATATGGGTCGTATCAATAGGCTCTACACCCACAGCTGTAATACCATCAGCGATAACGATGATATGCGGGTTGATCTCTTTGGCACGTTTGGCAATCGCTTCAACAGGATGACGTAAACCACCGGCACTTTCACTGATCTGGATCGCAATGGCGTCAATGTCGTTATGTTCATGAAGCATTGCCTCAACATCTTCAACCGTTGCTGGCGTATTCCACTCATAACTTAGCACAACATTTTCAATCTGATGAGCTACAGCAATCTTTCCAAAGCGATCTCCAAATTTACCGGCATTGATAGTCAAGATTTTTTTATGCGTCAGGTTGGTGACAGCTGCTTCCATAGCTCCCGTACCTGAAGAAGCAAGCATCACGACATCATCCATGCCAAAAAGTTCTAAAAGCTTCTCTCGGGCTTCTTTAAAAATGGCTTCAAATTCTGGCGTTCTGTGGTGTAAGGTCTCTGTTGCCATCGCTTGACGTACAGATTCTGGAACTGGTGTCGGACCAGGTGTAAATAGTAACATGTATGGGTACCTTTATTTTTTGTACTTATGCCGTTTTGTAGATGTTCAATCCCAAAGCATCACATAAGCGTATCACACTATGAGTTGTATCTATCAAATCTCTCATTTGACAGACCATTACTTTTTGCGATTATATCCAAAAATATCTGTGATAAAAGTTAGGTGAGAATGTGTCAGGCAATAAAAAGAGGAAGACGGTACCACATAGGCTACATAAGCCCTGGTTTTATGGGTCTTTACAACCTCCCTGAGGAGATAACCATACATCTATCCTGATACCGTCAAAAAATGAAATAAGACACCTTCACTTTTAAGCTGTCTGGCGATTATGCTCGTCCGAACCAAGCCCTGCTGGGGGCTTCAAAAAATAAGCAGCTCAAAGCTTTGGTGTTATCACGATCTTGCCAACGACAACCGCTATTTAGCAAAAATGCCCCTTGGCAACATCCACTTACTATGGGATCTAATTTAGCTTTATATACTTTGCTCGAATAGCTATATAGAAGCTACAGACATCCTTTTAAATGCAATATTAGTCCCACCGAATCATCCGAAGAATAGTTCATGAAACTCCTTTGTATTAGTATACATTTCAATTATAGAGCGAAGAAACTTAAGAGGTTCTTTGTAGTCTTAGCTAGTTAAAGGTGTGTGCAAGGCAAAGGCCCAAAGCATGGGAAAGTCTGTGCCCTTGTAAAATGAAAAACTTATATAATATCTAACACTGATTCAGGAGGACGACCAATAATCGCCTTACTGTCTTTGATAACAATCGGTCTCTCAATAAGTTTTGGGTGATCATGCATCGCCTTGATCAGTACTGTTTCATCGTCTACTTTTGCAAGACCAAGCTCCTTGTAGAGAGCCTCTTTTTTTCGCATCAACTCTTTTGCATTAATACCTAAAGCTTCAAGCAGAGCTTTGATCTCTAGTTCAGAAGGCTTTTCATCCAAATATTTATAGACTCTGACATCCACGCCATTATCTTCTAACAGGGCTAAGGCCTGTCGTGATTTTGAACATCTTGGGTTATGCCAAATAATTGTACTCATATCTCTTCCTTTATATTAAATCTGATCAAAAACTCTGAACCCTCTTTGGGTTTGGAATTTACATCCAAAGTCCCATGAAGTTTTTGTGTCACTAAATTATAGACAATATTAAGTCCCAGACCAC
>JBFHUP010000133.1:0-5353 GCA_041589975.1 Sulfurimonadaceae bacterium
CAGAGTTGTGTTCGATATTGACTAAAGCCAAACGTCTTGTATCGGTTGATACAATATTGATCTGATTGGATTTAATATCCAAGAGAGCTCCGTTAAGTTCATATTTAGGGTTATTATTATCAATAGCCGGTGTGATCTTTTTAAGACTTCTAATCAGTCTCATACTATCGATCTCAATTTTAGCACGGGTTTCAAGTGATACAAAAGTAGGATATTCGTTAGCATCAAATGTTGGGAGTTTAAATTTAGAGTGCTGCTGTTTGATATGTAGCATCTCATTAACCAACTCCAGGGTTATCTCTTCATCTTTTAATATTTTAATAATGTCAAGAAGTTTTTTACCATTGGCTGTTACAGAACCTGGTTCTAAAATTGTTGCATATTCAGTATTAATGGTTAATCCGATTTCTTGATCTGTTGCACGAAATTCTAAAGAGTTTGCTTGAGTTTGAATAAATATATGAGAAGTAATAAGTGATGTATCTTTTTTTTCTAAGAAAGGTTGTAGATGAATCAGTATATTTTCTAGTACACTTTTAGTAATACTAATTTTCATAAGAGTTTCCTTTTAGGATATATATTTATTTAAATAAGTAGTAGTATTAGTAGGTGTGATGAATATGTGAGAAACATCACTTAAGCCCTGAAAATAGCTACTTTGAAAGGTTGAATAACTTTATAATTTTATTCACACCTTTTCACATCACTGGTATTATATCTTTTTTTAAAACTTTCCGCTACTACTTTTTTTAGGGCTTTACTCATTATTGGTAATTTTATTGGAGAGTTCATTAATTTTGAGTTTAAAGTTGGCATCTTCGTTAAGAAGTTTTTCAATCGCTTTCATGGTGTGACTTACGGAAGTATGATCTTTCATGCCGTAAAATTTAGCCAATTCCGGCATAGTATTTTGTGTCAGGGTACGGGTAAGATAAATAGCAACGCGACGGGCATAAACGATATTTTTTGTACGGGATTTAGACCTGATCTCACTTGGTTTGATATTGAGCTCTTTAGATACAACTTTCATAATATCTTCCACGGTGATATTTTCACGTTTTTCTTTAATATGCTCTTTAAGGACATCTTTGGTAAATTCAAGCGAGAGTTCTTTATTCATCATACGTGAAAAACCATGCAGTTTGTTTAAGATACCTTCGATTTCACGGGCATTGCTGTCAATAACGGTAGCGATATATTCTACCACATCATCTTTAAGTAATACACGGTTGATCTCACACTTTTTTTTGATAATCGCGATTTTGGTTTCTAGTTCTGGAGCTTGAATATCAGCTAATAGACCCCATTCAAAACGGCTGATAAGTCTATCTTCGATACCCGCGATCTCTTTGGGTTTGCGGTCGGCTGTCAGTATGATCTGCTTGTTGGCATCTTTGAGTTCATTAAAGGTGTGAAAAAACTCCTCTTGGGTTTGTGCTTTACCTGATAAAAACTGGATATCATCGATTAAAAGCAGATCACATTGACGATATTTTTCACGAAAACGGTCCATCGTGCCATTACGGATATGTCGGGTAAAATCATTGATAAATTGCTCTACCGTAGTGTAGATAACCGATTTTCCCAAATCTTGATTGTAGTTTCCTATAGCTTGAAGCAGGTGAGTTTTACCCAGACCGACGCCTCCATAGATAAAAAGAGGGTTATAGATGGCTCCGGGGGCTTTGGCAACATTTTCGGCCGCAACATAAGCAAAATTATTGGAACTCCCTTGGACAAAGTTGCTAAAGGTATAAGAGGGATTGAGTAAAGAGTGGGTCGTTGGTTTATTGGATGTGGCAATATCTTCAGGATTTTTGGAGGCTTTGGATTTATTGCGTTTTTGGGGCAAACCGATCTCTACGGTCGGTCTAACGCCTGTTTTAAGCTCAAAAAGGTGGGCAATTTTATTGGCATATTTGGTTTTAACCCAGTTGGCAATAAGTAGATTGGGAGCATTAAATCGGGCAAAATCACTTTTGGACTGGTCGGTACAAAATGATATCTGTTTGATATAGCGTTCATAATCGGAACTACTGATCTCATCTTTGAGAAGTTTTAAAATGGTTGTACCGGTATTCATCTGTGTAACCTTACTATGTGAATAAAAAAGTGAAAAAGTGATGATATTGTAGCAATTTTTCGACATAGATGCTCTTAAATCACTCTTTTTGTGTTAGATGTGAATAACTCAAACTATGTGAAAATATAGATTTGCTGTAGTATAATCCTTCCATTGCAAGAGGAATTTTAATGTTAGATGATGATATATTTAAAAAACTTCCTAAAGAGTTAAGCCGCAGAGATATGTTAAAACTTTCGGCTCTTATAGGGGGATCGGCACTTTTTAATCCTTTAAGTGCCAGTGATCTTAATGTTTCGGCTACAAAAGTAAAAAGTAAAGCAAAAATAGTGATTGCCGGAGGCGGGGATGCGGGTGTTACGATAGCTGCACGCCTACAAAAGCTTTTGGAAGATCCGGATATTACCATCATTGACCCTAGGGCTTTGCACTATTATCAACCAGGACAAACTCTGGTAGGCAGCGGTATCTGGAGCATGAAAGATATAGAGTTTCAGCTTGCCGATGTGCTACCCCAAGGTGTTAAACTTATTGTAGAGGGCGTTAAAGCTTTTGATCCTGATAATAATCAGCTTATCATCGATTCTCAAAAAGTAATCAGTTATGATTATCTGGTGGTAGCAACCGGTTTGGAATCAGATTTTGAAGCGATCAAGGGGTTAAAAAAAGCGGATATGGGAATGTATGGCTTGGCCTCAGTTTATGATGCTACATTGTCGGGAAAAACTTTTGCTCAGATACAATCTTTAAGTAATGAAAGTAAAATTCATAAAGTAAAAGCTCTGTTTACACACCCTAATACACCTATAAAGTGTGGCGGTGCACCTAAAAAAATTATGAATTTGACTGAGCACTATTTAAGAACGCAAAAAAGCCGAGATAATGCTGAAATTAATTTTTTGACGCCAGGTGATAAATATTTTGGGATTGATCCTTATGAGGATGCGGTTAAAAAGCAGTTTTTACAAAGAGGTCAAGAGGCCAAATTTCAACATGAACTTATCGCTGTGGATCCTCAATCAAAGGTGGCAACCTTTAGACATGAGTATGAGGTTCAGGGTGCTTATGATGAGGATCTTAAAGAGTATGAGATGATTACGCATAGCAAAGAGATCCAGCTAGAGTATAACTTTTTACATATCACTCCACCTATGAAAGCCCATGATGTCGTAAAGAATTCGGCACTTTCATGGAAAAAAGGGAGTAACGGAAAGTTTGGACTCTTAGAAGTGGATCCGGTGACTTTGCAGCATAAACGGTATGCCAATGTTTTTGGTGCAGGTGATGTGATAGGCACGAAGTATGGAAAAACGGGAGGCAGTGCTCGTAAACAAGCTCCTGTGGTAGCCGAAAATCTTGTAGCTCATATGAGAGGCAAGCTTTTAAATAAAAAATATAATGGCTATACCGTCTGTCCGCTTATCACCGGTTATGGCGAAGTGATGCTGGCAGAGTTTGATTATGATGGTGTAGCACCAACCTTTCCCATGGATCCAACTGAGCAAAGATGGTTGTGGTGGTTGTTGAAGGTCTATGCTTTAAAGCCCATCTATTTTCATGGAATGCTTAAAGGGAGAATGTAATGCGTAAAAACAGTGTCGGTGTGAAGTTTTTAAAATCTACTCTCTTTTTTATAGCAGGTATAGCAGTTTTTGCCATAGTACTGCCCGTGATTTTTTCTTTTTTTAAGTCCATTATCTTGGCTCTTCCTGTTGAAGTTCCGACCAACTTTATTATGGTAGATTATTTTGGTATGGCCGGTTTAGCTCTGGCTTTGCTTATTTTATTACGATATGCACAAAAGTGGATGTGGCGTTAATTTAGGATTTTAAAGCGTCCAAAACGGTTTGCCAATCAAAGAGTTCAATTTCAATGCCATGTACAGTCTGAGAGGCTTGAGGTTTTAGGGATTCAAGCTTTTCAACCACCTCTTGTTTGTCCTCTTTGGAGAGCTGCTGCAGTTCAGGGATCAAAAAGGTAAGTTTTTCCCAGTTGCTGTTAGCCAGTATCGTATCAATAATAGGCAAAGAGAGATTAAAACGATACCCATTTTCTCTTAATGCTTTGAAACTGTCTTCGGGAATTTCGCTATAAGGATCAAGCAGATTTTTTAAAATCGACATATTAAGTGAAGTATCATTCTCTTTAAGGATATCTTGCATCTCATAACAACTGTAGCGGTTGATAGGAGCACTGCTTGTGGTTACAAGCAGTGGTAATGCTTCTTTTTTCTCTTCAAGTGTAAGTTCTTTAAACAGAGGCTGCATCTTAGCCTCCAGTTCGGCAAAGTTGTTCTGCTCTAAAAGTATATTTTTGATCTCATTAAAACCAAAAAAAGGGGTACAGGCACCCTCTCTAATCTCTTTAAGTTGATTGTGTATCTCTATAAAATCTATCATAGTACTTCTTTGTTAAGGATATGAAATTATAGCAGGATATTTTGATCAGACCAGCTCCTCAAAACGGGGAATCTTTGTATCAAAGACTTTGGTATAAAGAAACTCCAGTGCTGTAAAGGCATGTTTCATGGCCTGTCGGGGCAGATGCAGGTTGTAGCTAAGATAGAGCAAAAAGGATTTGAGTTCATTGCTTCCCATGAGTATAGGATGTTTACCGTCATGATAGGATATGAAGGTTTGGATCCATTTTTGATAGGAGTTTTCAACCGCAGCAGGGTAACTATGTTTGAGACTTTCGAGATGTACTTGATAGGATAATGACATGGTTTCTCCTTGTATGATGAGAAAATCATATCATTTTGACACATTATGAAAAATAATATTTCAATCTGTCATATTTTTTGAAATCGGGCTACCTCTTTTCCCTCAACTGTCACGTTTTCAATAAACATATCTAAAGGTCTAACCCACATAGAGTGATCTCCATACAACATTTTATAGACAACCATCTTCTCTTCTGTTTCAGAGTGCGTGGCAACACCTATAACTTCATACTCCTTACCTTTATAGTGACGATAACGTCCTTTTTCTAACATAAGATTACCTTTTTTCTAAAAATTTCAAAATTTTATCAAAACAAACGTAAAAGTATTTAGAAGGCGATATTGCGACCAGTCGCAAGAGCCTTCTGCTGAAGAAAACCAAGTGTTAACGTATATTTCGGGGCTTTGCTCCAAAATCGTACAAATATGGAATAACTGTTGCTTTTCTATAATACTTTTACGATTTAGAAGGATACCCACATGTTAAGATCACTATTCGCTGGGGTTACAGGTCTACAAGCCCACCAAGTAGCTATGGATATCGAAGG
>JBFHUP010000134.1:0-5351 GCA_041589975.1 Sulfurimonadaceae bacterium
CATGGGGTCCAAAAGATGGAAGTAGTGACTATGAACAGTGAATCCCAGCTTAACCACCCCTTTTTAAAAGTCGAGATGATTCCCTTTACCCGATGGGCCTTGATAGAGAGTTAAATTCAACCTTAAGCTTCTTATCGATACAATCACTAGATGACGGAAAATTACTAAATGGAAGCCTAATGCAAGAGTCTGATTACAAGCTACTGATTGTCGATGATAGCCACAGTATTATTGAAACGGCTTTAGTAGTTCTCAAACCCTTACCGCTTCGTATGGATTTTGCCCATAACGGTAAGGAAGCCTTAGAAAAAATCGCTCTATCCAAACCTGATCTTCTCTTATTAGACATCACCATGCCGCTTATGGATGGCTATAAAGTCTGCAAAGAGATTAAATCATCCCCCTTACTAAGTGATATCACCATCATCTTTCTGACTGCGGATTTGAGTCAGGCAAGCTTGGTCAAAGCATTTGAATATGGTGCAGTTGATTACATCTGTAAACCTTTTTATGGTAAAGAGCTCTTTCTTAGAGTGAAAACACAATTGCAAAACATAGCATCTAAACGCTATTTCCAACAAGAACTTAACAGCCTCTTAGCTGAAAAAGAGAAGTTGGAGTCACTTACCATCCAGCAATCCAAAATGACGACCTTCAGCGAAATAGCCCCATCCATACTGCATCAATGGAAACAGCCACTATCCAATATCTCGGCATCCATGTCGACAAGCCGGATCAAAGAGAGTCTTAAAAAAGATCCTGACCAAGAGCTCTTAAAACGACTCGATTTCATCGACACGCAACTTGAGTTTATGTTGACCACCATGAAAGATTTTCAAAACTTTTTTCAGCTGCAAAGCGAAAAAAAACCTTTCTCTTTATCCAGAGCCCTTTATAATGTTGAACTACTTTTAAAAAATGCCCTTTTTAAAGACAATATCGTACTCTCAACCCATCTTGAAGATCAAGAAGATATAGATATATTGGGTCATGAAAATATGCTAAAGCAAGTTGTTTTAAACATTATTCTTAATGCCAGAGATGCGATCATCCAAGATGAACCCGAAAACAGAACCATCGATGTGATCTATCAAGTAGAAAAAAACTATTTAATCATTGCTATTCGTGATTATGCTAAGGCTATCGATGAAAAAGCTCTACCACGTATCTTTGACCAATACTTTACCACTAAAGAGAGTTCAGGTATGGGTATCGGTCTGTATCTCTCGCTTAAAATTATTCAGGATATGTTCCACGGTGATATCGTCGTTGAAAACAAATCCAATGCCGTCTGTTTTAAGCTCAGGCTGCCTCTAGCAAGCAATCTAGCCACCACAACCAAAGAGCTTACCTCTTAAAAACCCTTTCTCTTTTTTACTTTTTTTAATATATTATAAGCCTCTGCTTTTCTTTATTATAACTTAACTTAATCATATTATTTATTTTTTGTAATAATTCAGAAACCTATTTTCATTATAATAACATTTTTAAATAATAATCATAAATAACAATAATGATAAAGGGACATTTTGAAAGCACTACTATTACTGCTTGTGTCTCTGCTTTTAGGGCATTCAGCACTACAAGCAGATACACATACCGACTTACAAGAACTTCAAGCTGAGATAACGCTGCTTGATAGTGAACTCTCAGCCTTGACACTGCATCAAGATGCCAGTTGTCAAAAACTTGGAACAATCAACAGTTCGATTCAAGCACTGACCACTTTGGTAGAAAACGCATCTCAAAACATGAGTGCATTTTCAGTAAGCGATCTGGATATGGATGCCATGGACACGCTGTCTGCAAAAAGTTATAGCATGGCTCAAGCCTCAGTACGATTAAGCCTGGAACTGTTTAGCATCAAAGATATGGCAGAACTGTTTGAATACAAAGCAGCTCTTAATGCCATACTGCAACTCTCAACCGATATCGGTACGATGGCTGACCGTATTTTAGCAATGGCGGACCGTATCCTTATCATGGCTGACAATATCAATGAGATGGCAGGACGTATTATCATCACTCAACAGATTCAAAATGCCAATATCGCCTTAACCCAACGATCTATTTTAACCACCCAAGAGAATATGATAGCTCTGAGTAACTCTTTGTCTACTATTTTTTATAACCTAACCTTGGGGCAGATCCAAAATGATAGTGATCAACTCTCATCTCTTATGAGTGGTACCATCTTAGACAGCAGCAACCTTTCAAGCAAACTAGATAGTTTTGAACTCACCACCACGGCCTTGTTAAACAATGCGACCAATCTTCTGTTCACTTTGGTAGATAACAGCTCAAAAATGAGTCACTATATCAACAGTGATACCCTAGCGATGCTGGGAGATCTTAGCACTATCTATAAAGCCTTGGCACAAAGCCTTGAGATATTTTCTGTTCAAATCGAACAGATCGCTCCGCTTGTAGAGACGCCCATCCTTTCAGATGCCACCCAAGCAATGCTGCGTTTGGCCGAAGATATCGGTCTGATGTCAGATCGTATCATGGAGATGACCCGCAAGATCTACATCATGGCAGATAATATCGGTCTCATGGCAGACAATATTGTCTTAACACAAAATCTTCAAAAAGAGAATGTGCTTTTAACCCAATCATCCCTTTTGGCTTCTCAAAACATGATGATCAATCTTATTAAAAACTTTGGACTATAATCATGATGAAAAAACTTTTACAGACACTGATCTTAGCAACACTAACGCTCTCTTGGGCTCATGCAGCTCTTAAAGATGAGCTTCTTATCATCGATAACGATATGGCTCTGCTTGATCATAATATCTCATCGACTACCCTTACGGCACAGACGCTGTGTGCACCCTTAATCAAGATCAATCAAGAAGCCAAAGCTATTACGCAAGCCATGACACAAACAACCCATAATCTAACAGCTCCGATATCTTTAGATAACGATACCTTAACCGCTTTAGAATCTCTTATAACACGTGCATCAACGCTCTCATCATCTTCACAACTGCTCTCTGCTCAGCTTAACACTCTGCAGCCAACAACAGATATGGGGATATTAAGAGACGGGATTACGGCAACATTGCAGCTTTCTGCGGAAATCGGAACCATGGCAGATCGCATCGGGGCCATGGCAGATAAAATATTAGTCATGGCTGATAATATCGGTCTGATGGCTGATCGTATCTTAGTCACCCAACAGATCCAAAGTGACAATTTAGCCACAACACAAAATACGATTTTACAAACCCAAAGCAATATACTCACTATCGTTTCCATCATAGAAACCGACAGCTATAACTTCAATATCAACACACTCATCGCCCAAGGGGATCTGCTCGCAGCTAAAATCATGGCAACCATTCTCAACCCATGGACTATGGCCTCACAAATGGAAAACCTCAAAAATGATACCACCGCCTTTATGACGGATATCAAAAACTTCCAGAACAACCTTAAAAGTGATCTGCAAAACAACACCGTCTATATCGAAGAGTTATCACTGGCATCACTTACCAACATGACCCATATGCTCATGGCCCTATCTGCTGCTGCCGAAACCGTATCAGGCTCGATCAATGCCTTACAAAGCATCACATCATCAAGAACCTTAGAAGATGCATTAAAAAACATGTTTGTCATGGTAGCCAATATCAACACGATGGCTGATGCTATTTTAGAGATGGGAGACACTATCTTACTCATGGCGGATAATATCGGAACGCAAGCGGAACAGATTATCTTAATGCAAGAGGCTCAAAATGCGAATATCACGATTGTGCAGAGTGCTATTTTAGGGATTCAGCAGATGGGTATTGGGATTTTTGCAAGTAGAAATTTATACTAAACAAGACTTCACTTCATGTGAAGTTGCTTGACAATACCTATTACCTCTTTCAAGGTAAACTCTGCAGGCTTTTTATTCTTTTGATATAAGGTAGAAAAGGAAATAGAACCTTTTAAATTATTATTGATAAATATAAAAGCGTTGAAAATAAAATCTTCGAGACTAAATATCTTAACACTAACCCTCTGAGACAGCTTAATTTCTTCATATCTATTTTCTAAGGCCAAAAAACTCATGCCATACTTTTCAGAGCACTTATCCTTTGATTCCAAACAATCTAAAAATACTTTGTACGAGACTTCTAAATCAGTATCAGTATAAATACCTTTGTTATTTAAAGTAATCACTTTATAATTTTTTTCATGCAAATATAATGCTTCAGTAGCTGCACCAAATTTTTGAATACTTTTTAACTTATAATCTATTAATGGTTCTTTCAATTCAAACGAGAATACTGAAGTGTCGCTAGCACTACTTATAAGAATTATAGAAATTAACATCAGAAATATTTTCATTATATACCTTAAAAATTATTATATGACCTTGTCTAGGCTACTTTATTTTTGATCTTTAATTGGGTTGGCTCTTTCCCAAACTTTTTTCTCCGCAAAAAAGTATGCAAAAAGCTCTGAAAACGGCTTCACGACTATTAGCTAATAGTCGCTGCAGATGTTTTCACTTTTCATCATAAAGTGACGCATTTATTTAATGGAAGATGTTCCATCTTCATAAAGTTATAGTTATCATATGACACTATTGCATTCTCATCCCAACTTATAAAAAAGCCTCGCCTATCATTACATACTAACAAGTAATATCGATTAGAGTATTAAATAATACTCCTCCTAAAAGAAATACAGCAAATAAATCACGTAATCTGAACGTTTTTTCTTTGTTAAAATGCTTATCTTTAATATATATATGAATATAAATAATTATCATTCCAACTGGAAAACAAACTTTTATGCTAGAAGTCACACACTCATTGATTTTATACAATTCATCATAATAAATAAAATAAGACATCATCAAAATAAAATAAATGCTAAAAAACTTTGCGTAATTAAGATGAAGAAACTTATTATAAATATACTGCTTCAAGAATAGACCTTTTAAATTGTGTAATAAAAACTCAAAGAGTGATGTAATAGCAAGGGCTGAAAGAGGAGCTAGCCTTAGGGCTGCGACGAAAGAAGCAACGCAGCTCTAGGCTAAAGCCTGATGCCGAATTTCACTAAATGAAATTTGGCGAGTGCATTGCTATTTGAGTTTTTTATAAGCGGATGCCTAGGATGGAGATGATCCCCTTCTCTTTGATCTCTTTCCCAAAACTCAACGCCCCGCGATTTAAACTCGCTTGAGGATTACTTTTCGCTTTGGCTTTGATCAGTACCACATTACCACCGATTTTCTTCCCGCCAGAAAGCACATCGATCTTCACATTGATCGTAGCGATCATACCAATAGGTGAACGTTCTGTGTTCATATTGACCGAACATCTGATGTTGATCGCTCCGCC
>JBFHUP010000135.1:0-5341 GCA_041589975.1 Sulfurimonadaceae bacterium
ACCAATACGATCGTAAAAGAGATGTATGATCATCACGGTATTGAGATTCCAAAAGATATCGCTGCCATTATGATGTGTGCTATTCTTTCCGATACGGTTATCTTTAAATCACCTACGTGTACCAAAGTAGACACTAAAGCCGTAAAAGAGTTAGCAGCAATCGCTGGGATTGAAAACCCTAAAGAGATTGGTATGAAGTTGTTTAATATCAAATCTGAAGTTGGTGGAGCAACACCACGTGAACTTGTGATGCGTGATTTTAAAAACTTTGATATGAATGGTCAAAAAGTAGGTATCGGTCAGCTTGAAGTCGTAGATCTTAAAATCTTTGATGACATGAAAGCCGATCTTCATGCCGATATCCAAGCTCTTAAGCAAGAAGGTGGCTACCACACTGTCATGATTCTTTTAACAGATATCATGATTGAAGGTTCTCAGGCACTGATTGCTTCTGATGATGCCTCTCATGTGGAAAAAGCTTTCGATGTCAAAGTTGAAGAGAATGAAGCATGGCTTAAAAAGGTACTCTCTCGTAAAAAACAAGTGATTCCATTTTTAGAACCAACATTTTAATCCACTTAAAGCTTGCTTCTTGCAGGCTTTCTTCCTACAATCTTTCTTTAACGTAAAACCCTGCCGTAGAGCTGTTTAAGTTAAATCACTTGTAAATTTTACAACGCATTTTAATTGATATTGAAATTCTGTTTTTGAAATTTAATTTGAAAGTTTTGGTGATGGTGCGGATGAGAGGACTTGAACCTCCACGCCTTGCGGCACCAGATCCTAAGTCTGGCGTGTATACCAATTTCACCACATCCGCATATTTGTAACTAATTCTATCTAATCTAAGTAGCCACTTTGCTTAATTAACAAAGTTTCTCGACCTAAGTGGTACGCCCTAGAGGATTCGAACCTCTGACCGATGCCTTAGAAGGGCATTGCTCTATCCAGCTGAGCTAAGGACGCATAGGTGATGGCACGCCTGGAAGGATTCGAACCCTCAACCTACGGATCCGAAGTCCGTTGATCTATCCAGTTGATCTACAGACGCTCAGCCGATAAAGATCAAAAATTAGTTTACTTAATCTTTTTTGTTCTTAATAATAAGTGTACTCATGGGGTGAGTGATGGGAATCGAACCCACGACCCTCAGAACCACAACCTGATGCTCTAACCGACTGAGCTACACCCACCATAGTTTACTGATTATTAAAATTAAAGTACGACAAAATAAGTGGTCGGGGCGAGAGGGTTCGAACCTCCGACCCCTTGGTCCCAAACCAAGTACGCTACCAGACTGCGCCACGCCCCGTTACTATATTTTGTGAACGCGAATTATATCAGTAGATGTTTTCTTTGTCAAGATATTTTTTCTTAAAAACAAAAAATTTTCTTATTTTTTTTCAAAAGCTTCTTCAGGTATAATGAGAGCAACTTTTTTAGAGGTACTTTTTTATGAAAAGATTCAGCCGTTTAGGTTTTATTTTAGCAGCTGCAGGTTCAGCTGTGGGATTAGGTAATATTTGGAAATTTCCTTATATCACCGGTGAATATGGAGGGGGTGCTTTTGTTTTAGTCTACCTCATTACCATTGTGTTTATTGGTTTTTCCGTTTTGGTTGCAGAGATGTATATCGGTAGTCGTGGAGCTTCTGATGCCACCAACTCATTTAAACACCTTGCTCCAGCCAAACAGCCCTGGTGGAGACACGCAGGCTTTATGGGTTTTACGGGTCTTTTTATTATGACTTTTTACTCCATCGTTATAGGATGGATCTTTCACAATATCTATACCACATTAGTCTACGGACTTCCAACTGATATCCCTACAGCTCAGGCTAATTTTGAAGCCCTTATGACACGTCAACCCTTTACGCAGCTTGTTTGGCATACTGTGGCCACAGCTATAGTACTTTATGTACTTTTTAAAGGTATCAAAAGCGGTATTGAGAAGATGAATATGATCCTTATGCCGACTCTCATTATCATCCTTCTGGCTCTGCTATTTTATGCTATGAGCTTCAGTGAAGGTTTTGCGAAATCTCTTGATTTTATGTTCTACCCTCACTGGGAAAAGCTGACACCTGAAAGTATTGTCAAAGCGATCGGTCATGCCTTTTTTACACTCTCAATCGGTATGGGTGCTATTCTCATCTACTCTGTTTCTCTTCCCAAACAGACCAACATTGCCAAAGCAGCACTATACGTCGTACTTTTAGATACAGGGATTGCTCTTATAGCAGGCGTACTTATCTTTGCTTTTTTATTCTCTTTTGGAGAACAGCCAGCCAAAGGTCCAGGACTTGTATTTCAATCACTGCCTGTGATCTTTTCACAACTGGGTGTTATGGGCACTATTACGGCTTTATTATTCTTTTTAGCCCTAGCCTTTGCGGGTCTTACATCATCGGTATCACTGGTCGAACCGTCCGTCGTTTTTTTCAAAAACCACTTTAAATACTCCCGTCACAAAGCTGTGCTTACCGCAGGAAGCATCTACTATGTGATTGGGATTTTTGTACTGATGTCTACGACTCAAGGTATTACCGATTATCTTAGTATTGAATTTGAGAGCGGCAAAAAAACACTTTTTGATATGATTGAATATACCACTGACGTTATCCTACTTCCTATTGCCGGATTATTGATGGCCATCTTTGTGGGATATATTGTCGATCAAAATGCTTTGAAACATGCTTTAGAAAAAGATATGAGCACCATCATTTTCAAAATCTGGCACATCTCCGTACGCTACATCGCTCCTGTAGCACTACTGTTTATGTTTCTCAATCTATTAGGCATCATCACGCAAGAAGATATTAATCATTTATTTAGTACGACATAGAAGCAAAGCTCCTATATCTACGTTAACACTAGGTTCTCCTTAGCGGAGGGCTCACGTGCAGTAAACCGTACTTGAACAATCTTACATAACTCTCTTTTAAAACATATCACACCCATTTAATGTTATAAAACCCATTCCAAAGAAATTTTCAAAAAATCAAGAAGAAGAAAAAGCCAAACACATATTTGATGTCCGACCGTAAAGGAGCTAGCGACGCTGAGCCCTCCGCTGAGGAGGACGCAGAGTCATCGTAGGAAGCGTGGCTTTGCCACGATTACGTATGATTAAAACTGTATCATCCCATCAATAGGAGAAGACGCTGTCGCATAAGGACGTTTAGGAATACGTCCAGAAAGATAAGACATACGACCAGCGATAACGGCATGTTTCATAGCTTCTGCCATCATCATTGGATTTTGTGCTTGAGCGATGGCTGTATTAGTTAAGATACCTTCAGCTCCAAGCTCCATCGCATACGCTGCATCACTCGCACATCCGATCCCTGCATCAACGATTACCGGTACACTGATCGCTTCACGAATAAATACAATATTGTATGGGTTTTGGATCCCTAGACCAGATCCGATAGGAGCAGCTAGTGGCATAACGGCGTGAGCTCCAGCATCTTCTAGACGCTTAGCCATGATCGGATCATCCGAAGTATAAGCCATGATCGTAAAGCCCTCTTTAGAAAGTACCTCACACGCCTTAATCGTTTCTAATACATCCGGATAAAGTGTCTTTTGTGTATCACCGATCACTTCAAGTTTGATCAGATCGATACCTGTAGCTTCTCTAGTTAAACGAAACAGCGTAATCGCATCTTCTGCTGTTGTACACCCTGCCGAGTTTGGAAGAAACTTTACATTAGTGTCTTTAAACGTATCCATGAGGTTTTCTTCATTTGGGTTGGTGATATTGACACGGCGAACGGCTACCGTAATAAGCTCCGACCCCGAAGCCAAAGTCGCCTCTTTAGTCGTTTGGAAATCTTTATATTTTCCGCTTCCGACAATCAGGCGAGAACCTAATTCATATTTTCCAATTTTTAAAATGTTATCCATTGTCTCGTCCCTATAATTTTTTTAGCCATTGTACCTTGATTGACTTTGTTCTGCCTTAGAGGTTTAGCTGCACAACAGCTTTTTAATCGCGTTAGGAAGTATCTCATGCTCTATTTCTTTGATCTTCGCCTCAAAGCTTTCAAGTGTTTCATCTGCTGATTTCTCAAATGATTCTTGCAAGATTAACTCACCGGCATCCAGCTCTTCGGTTACAAAATGCACCGATACACCACCCTGGGTATCATCACTTTCAAAACTTCTCTCAATCGCTTTAGCCCCCTTAAACTTTGGCAACAATGAAGGGTGCAGATTGATCGCTTTAACATTGGATGTAAATACAGGGGTTAAGATCCTCATAAAACCAGCCATCACCACAAGATCCGGTTCATAACTATTTATCAGTTCAACAAGCTTCGTATCAAATGCTTCTCTGCTATCAAAAAGTTTATGATCCAAAACCACCGTTGGGACATGCAGTCTGGTCGCTTTTTCAATACCTAAAGCGGTCGGTACATTACAAATAGCTGCAGCCACTTCGATACTGTGACACTTCTCGCTACTTCGTTGAGCTTTCTTATGCAACTTGGTTATGATTGATTCCAGGTTGGTTCCCGAACCACTAAAAAGAATAACTATTTTTTTAACTTCACTCAAGAAGGGCTACCTCATTTATAATATCTTTGGGTGTTACAGCATAGGAGGCTTTGGGCACGCGATTTCCGGCCGCGGCATGAGCCAAGGACGCGGTAATCGTTGCTTCTATCGGTGTATAACCTTGAGCCAAAAGGGCTGTAATCAATCCGGATAAAACATCACCACTACCACCCTTGCTTAGCACTGATGAGCCATGCGGATTGATATAGATGTTATTTTGCGATGCAATGATAACATTCGCACCCTTTAACAACAATACAACCGTAGGAAAACGTTCCATAAAGAGTCTGACATATTTTAGACGGCTCTCTTGAAGTTCAGCCACCGTGATATCAGCAAGACCTGTGAGACCTAAAAGCGAACAAAATTCTTTGGGATGCGGTGTCAACACGATAGGTTTACTTAAAAGCTCTACCACCTTTTCATCATAAAAAAGATCCGCATCTACAATCAATGGCTCTTTGCAATCTGAAACTAAAGCATGTAAGGCATCACTGTAGTGGCCCAACCCCATACCCAAGCAGAGTGCGGTACAGTTATCTGGGATATCTGATGATTGCATCAATTCACAAGGAAGTTCTAGGTGCTGTGATGTCACAAGTGTCGTTAACCCGGCTCCGAAATTAAGTGCCGCCATGCCTGCCATAAGAGCCGCTCCCGATTTTTCACCCGCAACAAAACAGGCATGCCCGAAGCTCCCCTTATGGGTATTATAATTTTCTCGCACTGGCAGTCTACAATCCTCGACATCCAACACATACATCGATGATGTTTTTTCA
>JBFHUP010000136.1:0-5252 GCA_041589975.1 Sulfurimonadaceae bacterium
CTTGGCCCAAAAACAGCAACATTGGTTTTGGGGAACGCTTTTTTTATCCAAGACGATCTACAGAGATGTTATTATCGCGTCATTTGTTATTAATCTCTTTTTGGTTGCCAGTCCTTTGTTTGTGATGAATGTTTATGATAGGGTTGTGCCAAACAGTGCTATTGAGACCTTATGGGTGTTATCGATCGGTATTTTTGTGATCTATATCATCGATATGGTGTTAAAAAATATACGATCCTATTTTTTGGAACTGGCAGCTAAAAAAAGTGATGTGATTATCTCCTCGATTATCTTTGAAAAGGTGCTGGATATCAAGATGTCCTCGCGTCCGAATCAGACGGGTTCATTTGCCAATCATCTTCGGGATTTTGACAGTATCCGTAACTTTATCACATCCTCAACCTTAACGGCATTAATCGATATTCCGTTTACAATTATCTTTTTATTTGTGATTTGGATATTGGGTGGGCTGCTGGTTTTGATTCCCATTGTAGCGATTGCGGTCGTTTTGATCTATATCTTTATGATCAAACAGCCCTTACAAAAAAGTATCGAAGAGACCTATGAAGCCGCATCCAACCGTAATGCTGTTTTGATAGAGTCTTTATATAATTTAGAAACGATTAAGACCATGGGAGCCAGCGGTCAGACGCAGTGGCAATGGGAAGAAGCAACAGGTGAGATCTCAGGCAAAGGTCTGAAGTCAAAGATTTTATCCGCATCGATTCCAAGTATCATACAGTTTATTACGCAGATTATGACCTTGTCGATCATCGTATTTGGTGTCTATATGATCGATGCCAAAGAGTTGACCATGGGAGCCTTGATCGCTACGGTGATGTTAGCAACGAGAGCGGCCAGTCCTATAGGTCAGGTTGCTTCGCTGGTCTCAAACTATGAAAACACCAAAACAGCCTACTATGGGCTGGAAAACATCATGCAGATGGAAGCGGAACACCCTGAAGGCAAAGAGTTTGTTCAGCGTGCAGAGTTTAAAGGGGGCATAGAGTTTAAAAATGTCCATTTCAGATATCGAGAAGATGACCGAGCGGCTCTTGACGGGGTTACTTTTAAGATTGAACCGGGTGAAAAGGTTGCCATCTTAGGTAAGATCGGTTCAGGAAAGTCAACGATTGAAAAGATGATCCTGGGGCTTTATGATGCCCAGCAAGGCTCTATTAGTTTTGATGGTATCGATATTAAGCAGATCGATCCTTTGAATCTCAGAAAGCATATCGGGTATGTTTCCCAAGATATCACACTTTTTACGGGGACACTTAAAGATAATGTGGTCTATAAGCACCCGCAAGCCACCAACGAACAGATCATCAAAGTGGCCAAGCTCTCCGGTATCGAGGATTTTATCAACCGCCATCCCAAAGGTTTTGATATGCAAGTGGGAGAGCGTGGTGATGGACTTTCGGGTGGACAACGACAAGCGATATCTTTGGCACGAGCTTTGGTTGTACCCTCATCAATTTTGCTGTTGGATGAGCCAACCAATATGATGGATAGCAGTACAGAGAGCCGTTTGATTCAAAACCTAAAAGAGTATATCGGGGATAAAACCACCATCATTGTGACCCATAAAATGAGTCTTTTAAGCCTGGTGGATCGCATTATGGTTATGGATGAGGGTCGTTTGATCCTTGATGGTCCTAAAGATCAGGTGCTGCAGAAGTTAAGCGGGGGATCCAAAGATGCTTAATCGATGCAATAAAGAGAGTAAGCCTCGACTCAAGATTGAAGACTTTCAGTTTGTCTCTAATGTACGTTCATCTGTTTTGATTCAATCGCCTAAGAGTACTCAGCGTGTGTTATGGGTTATTGCCATTTTGGTGGTATGGCTGGTGGCGTGGGCCAGTTGGGCAGAGATCGATGAGATCACACGGGGCGAAGGTCGAATCATCCCATCCGGACAGCTTCAGGTGGTGCAAAACCTTGAAGGAGGTATTGTTAAAGAGATCTTGATAAAAGAGGGTGACATTGTCAAAAAAGGGCAGCCGCTTTTAAAGATTGATAACAGTAAATTTACCTCTACCTATGCTGAGTCAGTTGTTAAGCATGATGAACTGATGGCTAAAGAGTTGCGTTTGCGTGCCGAAGGTAATAACCAGATTTTTGTTAATGATATTGCAGTGCAAAGTGAACGGATTAAAAAGCTGGTTGAGCAGGAAAAGAGTCTTTATACGATTAATCAAAGAGAGCTCAATTCTCAAATCAGGATTTTAAAACAGCAGTTAGAGCAGAAGCGTAGTGAGATCAAAGAGGCCCGATCGAAGTTAAAGCACCTGCAAAGCAGTTATGAACTGCTGCAAAAAGAGATCGATCTTTCGATTCCTTTGGCAGAACAGGGTGTCGTTTCAGAAGTTGATATGATCAAGCTTGAACGGGATGCCAACAAAGCAAGCGAGGAGCTTGAAGGGGTGAGGATTTCCATTCCGGGGCTGATTGCCAAAGGTGAAGAGATCAAAAGCAAGATTACCCAGACCCGCTTGGAGTTTCAGACCAAGGCCCGCTTGGAGTGGCATGATGTGGTTGCTGAAATCGCTCAGCTAAAAGAGTCCAAGGTCTACTTAAAAGATCAGGTGAGCCGTACGGTTGTGATGGCTCCGGTCGAAGGAACTGTAAATCAGATATTCGTGCACACTGTCGGAGGTGTTGTGAAGCCGGGTATGGATTTGGTGGAGATCGTACCCAGTGATGATGCTCTTTTGGCTGAGGTGAAGATCAAGCCTCAAGATATCGCTTTTTTATTTCCGGGCCAGAAGGCTTTGGTCAAGTTTACCGCTTATGATTTTGCCATCTTTGGAGGCCTTAAAGGAAAGGTAGATAATATCAGTCCCGATACGATTACGGATGAAGATGGCGAAAGTTTTTATATGGTGCGTATTAAAACCCAAGAGAGCACCACAAGTAAAAAACTGGCTATTATTCCAGGCATGACCATTACTGTAGATATTTTAACAGGTAAAAAAACAGTTATGGATTATCTGCTTAAGCCTATTTTTAAAGCCAAGAGTAATGCCCTGAGTGAGAGATAGAATGAGAGAGTTGTTGTTGTGTACTCAAAGTCAGGCTTTGATGCGTCATTGGATGGAGGCGGTTGACGATGCTTATCAGATTGTTTCGGATGGTGCTGACTTCTATACTGCTTTGAACAGTGAGAGAAATCAGATTGTACTGTTTGATCTGCAGAGCTTTGAGTCCATTTTTCAAGAGGTGATTCAAGAGAGTCTGCTTCGTGAGGCCAAACTCTTTGCCTTGACCGGAACGCCCAGTTTCAAAGAGGGCTCGCAGCTTTTGCCTGCACAGATATCAGGGTATGGAAACAGCTATATGAGTAAAAAAAATTTGCAAGTGGCTTTGGATGTTATAGATGCGGGTCAAGTGTGGCTCTACCCCGAGTTTATTCAGTCATTGATTCAGCAGGCCTCACAGCCGCAGAAGGTTCAAAACAGCAAGCCACGGCTTGCTGACCTAACGCCCAAAGAGTTAGAGGTGGCCCAAGAGATTGCCCAGGGCAAGAGTAATAAAGAAGCTGCAACAGCTTTAGAGATAACAGAAAGAACGGTTAAAGCACATTTGACGCATATTTATGAGAAACTCAATATCAGTGATCGACTCACACTGGCTTTGATCTGTAAAGAGTAAGAGATGACCGAAGAAGATCTTGTTGTTATTGAACATTGTAAAAAAACCCTCTCGGATCTGCATAAAGAGTATGATGCATTAAATCTTTATGAAAAAGAATCAAAAAAAGCGGTTAAGCATGATATCTATTTGGAAATAGCAACCTGTGAGTCTATCATAGATGAGTGTAGAGATGAGGTCAACAGCAGCTCTTTGGAAGAGATTAAAGAGATGTTAAATGTTGTTTATCATATGCAGCTAGGGGAACATAACGGGCGTGAATCGGCTTTAGTCAAACTGGATGAGATCACATCTAAATTTCTCTCTTCGAAAAAGTATAAAGAGAATGTGAATGAAAAACTTTTAGAGGGTTTTCGTTCTGATATGGATCTTATTTTGGGGATAAAAGAGATTTTGGAAGATCGGCTCTTTGTCGTACGTCACAAGAGACGCTGGTTTTTCTTTCCGCAAACGATTTTAATACAGAGATATGAGAAACTCTTGGCGGATTTTGAAAGTATCGAAGTTAAAATCAGAGAGAACTTCACCCGCGTCAGTGAAATCATTACAAGCTATATCGTTGAGAGTTTTCATTACATCTATCTCTATTTCTCCTATATCATAAGATATTTTTTGCATGCCGAAAATCAACTGGTGCTTGTTGAGATAGCCGCATCGATTGATCGTTTTATTAATGTGATGCAGCCTCTGGTGAAAAGCACCACACTGAAAAATGAAAATCTACGCAATTTTTATGTTATTTATGAGCTCAATACACTTAAAGAGCTGATTGTCAAACACTACGAATAATAAAGTCGGTTGCTACAATAAGCTCTTTGAAACGTATGTAGTACCAAGGTACAATAGACCTGAATCATATAATTAAGTAATATATGTCATAGTAAAAATCTCTGTATTAAAAAGGTTTCATCATGGCAGCAGCATTTGCAGGATCAGTGACACAAATTTCAGGAAAGTTTATCGTTATAGATGCCCAAGGCAATCAACGGACACTTAAGGTTGGGGATAACGTCAACGTGGGTGATCGTGTTGTGGCCCAAGGGGGTTCTGAGATAGTTATTACTTTGACAAATGAGCAGATCTTGACGTTAGATGGACAAGCTAACACGATTTTAGATGATTCTGTAGTAGCCGCAGAAGCCTTTGCCAAATCTGATGTGGCTGTTGAGAGTGAAGAGATTGAAGGACTGCTGATTGAAAAAGCGAATGCTTCTGATGATGTAGATGAGACGGCAGCGGGTCAAAATGATGTTAATACAGCTTATATTGCAGGTGGCGGTATTATTGATCGCAATGGCGACAGCGGAAACTCAGATGCCCAGACAAGCCAAGTGAGTTTTAATAAGCGTGAATCCAAAGATGAAGAAGAGTTTTTATATGACGCAAGACCAAGTGAAGCGGTTCTTGCAGCCCAAGCCGCCGAAGCTGCAAGTGACGCAGCCGTAGCAGCAGCCTTAGATGCAGCCAACAGTGCCAACACAATAGCAGCGACAGAGTTAAGCCAAGCCCAAACTGCCAATACAACAGCAGATACAGCATTAAGTGATGCAGTGACAGCTCAAGCTGCCATTGATGTAGATAATGCTGCAAGCCTAACA
>JBFHUP010000137.1:0-5251 GCA_041589975.1 Sulfurimonadaceae bacterium
TCCAAATAACGCTGCTGTAAGCCTTCATAAGCATCAATTCGGCGATCTCGTAAAAATGGCCAGATATTTCTGACTTCTGCGATACGCTTTTTTTCTATGATCGCAGATAAGATCGCTTCGTCTGTGTCACCCGCTTGCGTGATGATCTCACCTTGAGGTCCCGCGATAAAAGAGTGACCCCAAAAACGAATCCCATCCAAAACACCGCTTTCATCTTTTTCGAATCCTACACGGTTACAGGAAACAACAGGGATACCATTGGCTACGGCGTGGGAACGCTGTATTGTTATCCAGCTTTGCAGCTGCCGCTCTTTTTCTTCACTTGCATCCTCATCAAACCATCCGATGGCCGTAGGATAAATAAGGATCTCTGCTCCTTTAAGGGCCATCATGCGAGCCGCTTCAGGATACCACTGATCCCAGCACACTAAAACACCCAATCTTCCCACTGAGGTATCAATGGGTTCAAAGCCTAAATCACCCGGTGTAAAATAAAACTTTTCATAAAAGCCCGGATCATCAGGGATATGCATCTTACGATATCTGCCGGCAATCGAACCATCTTTATCAAACACCACGGCCGTATTGTGATAAAGACCTTCGGCACGTTTTTCAAACAGTGAGGTTACCAATACGATCTTATGCTCTTTGGCCACACCTGACCAAAACGCTACATCCGCCTCATAATCAGCGGCTAATTCAAAAAACTTGGTATCTTCGCTTTGACAAAAATAGGGACCTTGATGCAGCTCTTGCAAGATAATAAGATCATGTTGGCTGCTCGCTTCTTTAATGAGCTGACAGGTGTGATCGATCGTCTCTTTTTTAGACGCAAGATTTTTTTGTTGAATGGCGGCGATTTTAAACATATCTATCCTAAATTTTATAAGCCAAAGTATATCAAAATTAGACTTTAGAAAGTTGCATTGTCATGCAGTGAAGACTGCCGTGCTGTTTGATCAACACCTGACAATCAATTCCGATAACTTGATGCTTGGGAAAAACATCGGCTAAGAGCTCTAAAGCTTTCGCATCGGTTGCAACCCCATAGGTAGGAACCAATACGGCCCCATTGATAATCAAAAAATTGGCATAGGTCGCAGGCAACCGTTCGCCATCATGATACATAGCAGGTACAAACGGAAGGGGTATGAGTTTATAAGGGTTGCCCTCAAAATCTCTAAAAGCCTTCAACTCCTGCTCCATAGCCACAAAAGTCTCGTAATGTTCATCATCCTCAGGCGGTAATCCCACATAGGCGATCGTGTGTGCATCACACAATCGGGCCAAGGTATCGATATGACCATCCGTGTCATCGCCCATAAGGTGCCCGTGAAAAAGCCACAACACCCTTTTGGCTCCCAACTCCTGCTTTAGCACCTGCTCAACACTCTTTTGATCATGTTTCTCATTGCGATTAGGGTTTAAAAGGCAGGAAGCTGTCGTTAATATGGTTCCTTTACCATCACTTTCAATCGCTCCCCCTTCCAAGATATAATCAACTGCTCTGTATGGCTTAAAAATGCCTAAGTCAGCTAAATATTTATTAAGTGCATTATCCCGATGGGCATCAAACTTACCACCCCAACCCGTAAACTCAAAGCCTTTATACACTTGCTGATTATCTTCCTGACATGACAAGGCCATACAATCCCGCATCCAGGTATCATCATAGCGTGCTTCAATAAAAGTAATATTATCTAGCGTCTCAAAATGGGATGCACACTCGGACGTATCACGGCATAAAAGATAAACTTTTTCAAAACGTCCTATTGCTGTAGCAATGTTAACGACACACTGCCTTGCTTCATCAAGATAGGGTTGCCAATCGGTCTGCTCTTCCGGAAAAGCGAGTATGACACCCTCTTGTCTCTCCCACTCCGCTAAAAATCTACTGCTCACGGCACGCCTTAGCAATTTGTAAGATTCCTAATGCATACGCTGTAGAGAAGTTGTAACGCTTTAAGACCTTGACATAACTGGCAACATAGGTAACCGATTGATCACTTTTGTGATGACTTGCAAAAGTCGGTACCTTAATGCCGTCAAGATTCTTTTCATACACAAAATTACTTCTACCATCATCAAATTCATACCACTGGTCAATCACCTTATCTAAATCCTTTATCTTGTAATATCTTAACTTCTCATCCCATTTAAAACGGTTTTTCAAAAGATTTGCCGTAGAGTAAATAGCTGTCGGCATATCATGTAAATCAATACTTCCATCGGCATAAGGCGAAACGATCATATCAAAATGCATCGGGGAAAACTGTGGAATCCCTACAGCACCTGCATAAGAGGATCTCAGATCTGCTTTAAGCACATCCTTGCCTTGCAACTCATAAAAAGTGATCAAGGCCACCAAGTTTTTATGAGCAAACTGTATAAAACGTTTGAGTCGAATATGCTGACGTCCTTTAAACTTCTCAGGCTTTAAGCCTGTCAGCATCGTTGTAAAGACACTTAAGGCATTATGTTTATAAGCCTTAAAAGCTCCGAGAGCAGTCTCTTTTTGCAAGATAGCTGCAACAATCTCCCGATTGACCTTAAAATCTTTTTCCACTTTATCATAAACCGTTTGATAGCGTTTCAAATGTTTCTTTAAAAGTACTTTTTTCAAAAGCATCTTTTTATTCGCCTGCTGCTCACGTTTGCGATGCTTTTTAATATTATTGATATTGTTGAGAATCTCTAAAACTTTTGTCTCTTTATACATGGCCGCCTTGCTATGAAAAATAGCATCAACCCGCTTAGCACTGATACCTTTGGCTATCAAAGCCTCTTTGACTTGTTCCAAACGATGATCTCCGTTTGGCAGCATCGCATGAGACGAGATAAAAATAAAAATCCATATGACTAATAACCGCACAATAATCACCTCTCTGCGTCCATTATCGCCCAAGAAAGCTTAAGCTTAGCTCTAAAAAAATTTCTTCTTTAAAATAGTTCGACACTTTTTAGAGAATCTAAAGCAATCAACCACAAACTTACGCTAAAATGGGCCTATGAGTTACATAACATTAAATAAGTCACACTATTTTTACAATCTCGAACTCATACAACATCAGGTTGGCAGTAAAGAGAAGATTGCTGTGGTTCTTAAAGATAATGCCTACGGTCATGGTCTGTCAGAAATGGCACATATGGCACATGAATTTGGTATTTCACATGCGGTAGTACGTACCTGCAGTGAAGCCGCACGGATCTCAAACTACTTTCAAACCATACTGGTGCTTGCTGATGATGCTCAAACAGCTGCTCCTGTCAATGCTCATATTGCCATCAATGATATCGCCCAAATTGAAAAGCTTGCTTCCCAAACTTCTGTAGAACTCAAAGTAGACAGTGGCATGCATCGAAGCGGCATCAGCCCAGAAGAGCTCTCATTGGCCTTTGAGCGTATCAATGCCCGCCAACTAAAACTCAAGGGTGTTTTTACCCATCATCGCAGTGCAGATATTTTAAGCAGTGAATACTTCTGGCAGGAAAAAACCTTTGCGGCTGTCAAAACAGAAGTCGGCAAGCTTTTAGAAAAGTATGCTATGCCTGCAGTACGTTTTCATTCACAAAACTCAGCTGCTACCTTTCGTACACAAACAAGTGGAGATATTGTCCGTGTAGGCATTGCATCTTATGGATTGTTACAGATGCCTTCCAGTTTACTTGCTGTGACATTGAAACCCGTCCTCTCACTCTGGGCTGAAAAAATCCATACTGCGAAAAGTCATACGCATTTTAAACACGGCTATGAAGGTGTAGGGCGAATTTCAGAGTCAAAAAACGTATCCACCTATGATATCGGTTATGCAGACGGTCTGCTCAGACTGCAGGACGAACAGCGTTTTACCATGCCTGATGGTACCCATTTAATCGGTCGTGTCTCAATGGATAACATCATTGCCGACCATGACCGCGAAAAACTTTGTATCTATGATGATGCCAACAGTTATGCCAAAGCGGCAAAAACTATATCTTATGAAGTAACCACCCGCTTGGCACCGCATATCAAACGTACCATTATCTAAAAAGTAGACGCTAAATTATTTTTTTATTATAAATATAATAAGGTTTCACTATAATTTTTAAAAACCCAGGAATATCTATGTCAAAATATATTACCAGCCTGCTGATCACACTCTCAACACTCTTTGCTGCTATGAGTACAGAAGAACTTACACCCGAGTTTTTATCCAAAAACATCACCATATTTGATATCCGAACGACTCCCGAATGGAAGCAAACAGGTATAGTCAAAAACAGTATTCCTCTCACTTTTTTTGATGAGAAAGGGGCTTATGATGTGCAGAAATTTCTTCAGGGAGTTTCAAAGCATGTAAAAGAAGGAGAAACCTTTGCTCTGATTTGTGCTACAGGAAATCGTACGCTCGTGGTGTCAACATTTTTAGGGAAAAATGGGTTTTCAGTCATCAATCTCAAAGGTGGCGTCATGGCTGCTATGAAAAACGGGGTAAAACTCGTACCTTACAAATAATATCTCCTCAATTAATGCTTAAACGCCTTAAAAGAACGCATCACAAAGCGTTTTTGTTGGCGGTGTGCCGTTTTAATCCAACGACTTAAAACTTTCCATCGTGAGTGATAACGATGTTTCTCGATTGCCGTAAAAAGCTCCTCTAGTCCTACCCGTTCATTTTTTGTTATTTGTGACACACCTGATCCTATTTAGAGAGTTTATTAATCTTACGAACTACGCGTACGATATCTTCATCATCCAATGCTCCTAACATCTGCATGACCGTTGCTGCAACCTGCGGTTTTGAGTTTCCTACCTTCCAATCCTGATAAGTCCTCATTGAGACGCCAAAGGTCTCAGCCATCTCTTTTTGAGAGATTTTTTTACCGTTATGTTGCGATTCAACCGCGTTATGCAGGATGTTGAATATATCGCTTATTTTCATGCCAATGATTATAAAGAAGCTTTCCTTAAAATAAACATAAAACCGTATATAATATACTAATTTATGTATTTTATATACATTTTAAATTATATATTAAACATTTATAGGAGTTTAATATATAATATTATGTATTAATTATACGATATTCCGTATATTAATAAGATAAAAATAGCTTCTAGAGGAATCTTGATTTTAAAAAAGTGGAAATTTTTTGGGATTGGAATTTAAAATAAAGTAGCTGATATCTTTTGATACATGCAATGATCTTCGATCGTTAAGGAGCAAGCGACGCTGGGCTCCACGCCGACTAGCGTTAAAACGCAGTGCAA
>JBFHUP010000138.1:0-5196 GCA_041589975.1 Sulfurimonadaceae bacterium
AGCTTCTGAAGTCGATGCTCTTATCTTGCCTAAGAAAAACTCTGCCAAAATATCACCGCTGGTTATTAAAGCATCGGCAGGAGCTCTGTTTAAAGCGAAGATACTCTTTTGTGACAGCTTAGAATCCATCCTTCCTCACTATCAATCTTTGGGTTTTGAGACGCTAATGTTATCATCACATACCGATCAATCACTTTTTGATCTCAGGCCAATCCCGCGTTCTATTTATATTTTAGGTAATGAGAGTGAGGGTGTAAGCAAAGAGGTAGAAAAACTTTGCACTCAAAAAGTAGCCATCCCTATGCAAAATGGTGTTGAGTCACTCAATGTGGCCGTTACAGCAGCACTGATTGCTTTTACTCAACCTATCCTTTAATCGCAACGCTAGCTTTCCAACTTTTTCATACTCAAAGCAGAAAGAGCTTCTCTGGCTTCTTTAAAGTCAGCATCAAGATCTAAAGCTCTTTGATACCCCTCTTTTGCAGCCTCAATTTCACCAAGCTCTGCTAAAAGGTTTGAAAAATTGTAATAAATTAGAGGATTGTTAGGTTCAAGTTGTACGGCTTCAATATAGTTAGCCTTAGACCCTTCAATATCACCCTCACTCTTTAAGATGCTGGCATAGCCGGCATAAAGTTCAGGTGAACTTTTATGGATCTCTAAAGCTCTTTCATAAGTAGTCTTAGCCGCTTGAATATCACCTTGCTTTTCTAAAACATAAGCCATTTTTCCCAAGACCTCTTCACTTTGCGGTCGCATACCCAATGCTGTTTCTAAAGCAGCCTCCGCATCATGCAGTTTTCCCTCATCCAAGGCATGTTCAACACGCTCCATAACCTTATCAAAGCGGTTATTATCCTCTTGCATCTGCTGATTGGCGATATTGATAGGATTATCAACATCAGACGCAATCTTCATATCTGTTTGTCGCAGTGTCTGCACAGCAATATAAGCCATAACAGCCGCACCTATTAAAAATAAAATTGAAATCAAACTCATGATTTACTCCATTAACATAGTATAGGGTCGTTGTATCTCTTGCAACAAGCCATCCACACTGATCGTACGGTATTTACGTATAAACTCCTTACCGTCTAAAAAAAGCAAGATTGTCGGAGCGGCCAAAACTTGAAAGGCTGCTCCAATATCAGGTGTGATACTTAAATCCACATGCAAACACCTAATCTTTGGGTAATGCTGCTGCATAGCCTCCATGATTTTGGGGCGTAAAACCTGACACACACCACAACCCGGAGAGGAGAAATATACCAACGTTGCCATCTCATCACGAATATAGGAGTGCAATTCATCTAATGTGGAAATAAGTGCTTCAGACACGACGCTCCTTAGCGTAAAAGTGATTGTATATATAAAACAATCTGATTCATAGAAGCATCAAAGGCCTCTTTTGAGTGGTGTATTTTAGCATAACTAAAACTCCCTTCTATAGAAGCAACAATAAAAGCAGCCACTTTTTGTACATCAATATCAATACGCAACAATTTTCGGTTCACTGTCAAGGCTTTGACAATAGCATCTTCCCATCGTTTAAAAAGAGCTAATAAGAGTGTTGCAAACTTTGTATCTATCGCGGAAAGTTCTTGAACCAGGTTATTAATAGGACAGCCATAACGAAAGTCGATCTGTACATCTGCCGTTATCATCGCTTCGGAAAGCTTGAATATACGATCAAAGAGTGTCTGTAAGGCATTTTCACTGCTTTCAATCGGTGTTTCCCAATATGAAGCGATAAAACTGCCTAACACTTCATTGGTAGCAGCTATAGCCAAGGATTGTTTGGAATCAAAATGGTGATACATGCCACCTTTACTTGTTCCCGCATTTTTCAATATAGCGTTAAGATTGGATGCGTGATAACCCTCTTGGTATAAGGTCTTAAACATCGTTAAAATTAAGTCATGTCGTATATCTTTCATAGCAAAATCCTAACTAAAACCATTTGGTTTGTCAAGATGAAAAAGTTAAAAGTTAAAAGTTAAAAGTTAAAAGTTAAAACAGGAAATAAAAGAAAATAGCCAAACACTATCAATTCAACATTGATGTCAGACCATAAAGGAGTTAGCAACGCTGGGCCTGCTGCCGAAGCAAACTCAGCGTAGCGTAGAAAAAAGGGCTTCTGGCACTAAATGCCGACACCACCGTCGCTAAAGCAAAAGTGTGGTGTTGCTCCTTCTTCGCATTAAAGATGGATAAAACTTATCCGTTACGTTTTTTAATGATCTCGTCAGATACGTTTTTAGGAACTTCTTTATAGTGATCAAATTCCATAGAGTACGTTGCACGACCTTGAGTTGCTGAACGAAGGTCAGTCGAGTAACCGAACATCTCAGAAAGTGGAACAAACGCATTAACGATTTTGTTACCATGACGATCATCCATAGAGTTAACCTCACCACGACGACGGTTAAGGTCACCGATAACGTCACCCATGTACTCTTCAGGTACTTCAACTTCAACTTTCATTAGTGGCTCTAGAATCGCAGCGTCTGCTTCACGAGCAGCCTCTTTAAATCCCATTGATGCAGCAAGTTTAAATGCCATCTCATTCGAGTCAACATCGTGGTATGAACCATCATATAAAGAGATCTCAACATCTTCGATTGGGTAACCAGCTAATGTACCATTAGCCATAGCTTCTTGGAAACCTTTTTCAACTGCCGGGATATATTCTCTAGGAATAGAACCACCTTTAATATCGTTGTTAAAGATCAGACCTGAACCAGACTCAGCCGGCTTAAGTTTAAATACAACGTGTCCATACTGACCACGACCACCTGATTGTTTTGCGTATTTGTAGTTTTTATCAACTTCTTTACGAATCGCTTCACGGTAAGATACTTGTGGAGCACCAACTTCTGCTTCAACTTTAAACTCACGCTTCATACGGTCAACGATGATCTCCAAGTGTAGCTCACCCATACCAGAAATAATTGTTTGACCTGATTCCTCATCAGTGTTAACACGGAATGATGGATCTTCTGCAGCTAGTTTACCTAGTGCAACACCCATTTTCTCTTGGTCAGCTTTAGTTTTTGGCTCAACAGCAACAGAGATAACCGGATCTGGGAAATCCATACGCTCTAGAACCACTTTATCTTTGTCAGATGCTAAAGTATCACCCGTAGTCGTATCTTTAAGACCAACAACCGCACCGATTTCACCAGCATATAAGTGGTCAATCTCTTCACGTTTGTTAGAGTGCATCTTAACGATACGACCAATACGCTCTTTTTTGTTCTTAGTAGTATTGATAGCATAAGTACCAGATTCAAGTACACCACGATACATACGAACGAAAGTAAGTTGACCAACAAATGGGTCAGTCATAATTTTAAATGCAAGACCTGCTGCCGGACCTTCATCAGTAGACTCAACAGTAACTTCTTTCTCTTCGTCATCCATCATCGTACCTTTGATAGCCGCAACTTCTAAAGGAGATGGTAAGTAAGCAACAACAGCGTCAAGTAGAGTCTGAACACCTTTGTTTTTAAATGCTGTACCACATGTCATTGGAACGATGTGCATAGCGATTGTCGCACGCTTAATAGCAGCGATAATCTCATCTTGAGAGATCTCTTCACCCTCAAGGAATTTTTCCATAAGCTCTTCGTTTCCATCAACAGAAGAGATCTCTTCGATCATCTTTTCACGGTACTCTTCAGCTTTATCAGCAAGCTCAGCACGGATGTCTTGCTCTTGATAAGCAGAACCCATTGCAGCATCAGCGTCCCAAACAACTTCTTTCATTTTTACAAGGTCAACAATACCTTCGAAGTGATCTTCAGCACCAATTGGTAATTGAATTGGAACCGGATTACCTTTAAGACGGTTACGGATTTGATCTTCAACCATATAGTAGTCAGCACCGGTACGGTCCATCTTGTTTACGAAAACAATTGATGGTACACCATAACGGTTACGCTGACGCCATACTGTTTCAGATTGTGGTTGAACCCCACCTACCGCACAGAAAACTGATACTGCACCGTCAAGTACACGCATAGAACGCTCAACTTCGATCGTGAAGTCAACGTGGCCCGGAGTATCGATGATATTGATTTGTTTACCATCCCATGTACATGTTGTCGCAGCAGACGTAATCGTAATACCACGCTCTTGCTCTTGCTCCATCCAGTCCATAGTAGCCGCACCATCGTGAACCTCACCGATCTTGTGCTCAACACCCGTATAAAAAAGAATACGTTCCGTTGTTGTTGTCTTACCCGCATCAATGTGAGCAGCAATACCAATGTTTCTTACATCTTCAAGTTTATGAGATCTTCCCATTATCTTTCCTTGTTAAATTTGTTTAGGAATATCGGAAACGGAAACCGAACTAAAAACCGCTGTTTTCACTTCGATTCGCATTTCACAGCTTCCGATATGTTTGATTGATCACTGCCAAGGCAGTGATAGGTCAAAAGTGTTTTTAAAGGCTTACCAACGATAGTGAGCAAATGCTTTATTTGCTTCTGCCATTTTGTAAACATCTTCTTTTTTCTTAAATGCTGCACCTTTTTGGTCTGCTGCATCCATTAGCTCATTAGCTAAACGCTGAGCCATAGTTCTCTCATTACGTTTACGAGCTGCATCAACTAACCATCTCATAGCAAGAGATTGTTGACGAACTGGTCTTACCTCTACTGGAACTTGATAAGTTGCACCACCGACACGACGGCTTTTTACCTCAAGAATTGGTTTAACATTCTCTAATGCAAGGTTGAAGATCTCAATGCCTGACTCTTCACGTTTGCTATCGATTGTATCGATTGCTGAATAAATAATCTTTTCAGCAGTACTTTTTTTACCATCATACATTACTTTGTTGATGAATTTCGTTACAACAATGCTGTTGTAAATCGGATCCGGCATTACTTCACGTACCGGTGCTTTTCTTCTACGCATAATTTTTCCTTAATTTCTTCAATATAGTGACTATATTTACTCAAAGATTTAAATCTCTGTACTAGAGCTTCAATCTAACGATTTACTCAAACTGCTTACGCAGCCTGTTGTAGGCTCAACCTATTTTTTAGGTTTTTTAGTTCCGTATTTAGAACGAGCAACTGTACGGTTAGCAACACCTGCAGTATCAAGTGCACCACGAACGATGTGATACTTAACACCCGGTAAATCTTTAATACGACCACCACGAACAAGAACAATAGAGTGCTC